>JBKICS010000001.1:0-3541 GCA_046567015.1 Acidobacteriota bacterium
AGACAATCCAGGAGCGCTTCGGCCTGGACCTGCCCCCGCTCGACCCGGAGGAATTCCTGGCCTTCGTCGGCTCCGGGCAGGCCAGCGTCCTGCATCTGGCCCGCTACGTCCACGACTGCCTGACGCCGCTGCTCGATGCCCAGGCCGCCGAGACCTTGGATAGGACCGATTCGGACAAGGCCTGCGCCCTGCTCGCCGAGCGCGACAGCCTGGACGTGGAAGCCCTGCTCGACGCCTATCTTTCCCCGGCGGCCAATCCCGACATCCCCGGCCCCGAGGTCGCCGCCCCGGGCGAGACCCTGCCCGAACGCCTGACCCTGACCCCGGTCGAGCTGACCTCCCGCATCGCCGGGCTCCATTTCAACAACAGCCTGGCCCTGTGCACGGCGGAAATGCCCTTCCCGCGCGTCCTGCAGGTGCTTTTTGCCTGCCGGGGCGCCATCACCGACTGCGACGCCTTCAACCTGCGCGTCTTCGAGACCGCCGGCGGCGACGCCAGGGAGACCCTGGACCTGGTCTCCATTTTAAACGCCGGCAATGTGGTGGCGCTCAAGCGCCTGCTCACACGCACCGCCGAGGCTGCCCTGGCCGACGGCGACCCGGTCCTAGGCCAGAAACTGCTCGATCTGCGCCCGGACGTGGCGCTTATCGCCGGGGCCTACCGCCACGGCCGGTTGACCACCCGCATCGGCTCGGACTCAACCGGCCAGTCCACCCGCTGCCACGGCATGGGCCTGGTGGTGGCCGACACCTTGCCGCCAAGGGCCCGCAAACGCCTGGCCAAGCGGGAGCGGCACCCGAACCGCAGCCTGCGCCGGGCCATCCCGGTTGGCGTCACGGTGACGCCCCGGGTGTCCACCCTGCCCGATGATTTTTCCAGCCAGCTCTCGGCCCGGTTCTTCCGCTTTCTGCGGGGGCTGCCCGGACTGCGGCTGGCCGGCTATTCCATCGTGCTTGAATGGGTGGCCCAGCGTTTTTTCCGGGCAACGCCAGCCACCGCCAACATCCACACCCTGGGCGGCATGCAGCAAAAGGCCAGCCTGCGCTTCCTGGCCCGGGCCGAAACCCTGCGCCGGCCGTTGCGCCTGTCCTGGCGCTACTTGAGCGGAACGATCAAGAATCTGCTCAAGATCGGCCTGGGCTTTGCCGTGGCCGCCGCCTCCTTTGCCAGCATCAATTCCTGGTGGGTGCTGGCCTGGCTTGGGCCGTTTATCTGGTTCGGCATCACCGGGGTGCGCAACGTCATCCAGGCCGTGCTCGGCTGCGGCGGGCTGCGCCGCAGTCCGCTCCTCACCTGGAAGGACTACGTCAGCTTCGACCGGCTGGCCGATTCGCTGCTCTACACCGGCTTCTCCGTGCCGCTGCTCGATATCGTGGTGCGCAAGCTCCTGCTCGACCAGAGCCTGGGCGTGACCATCACCAGCCACCCGCTGACCCTGTATGCCTGCATGGCCGTGGCCAACGGCCTCTATCTGGCCAGCCACAACCTGGTGCGCGGGCTGCCCAAATCGGCGGCCGTGGGCAACCTGTTCCGCTCCGTGCTCTCCATTCCCCTGGCCTTTGGCTGCAACCAGGGGCTCATCTGGCTGCTCGCCGCCAGCGGCCTGCCCAACCCCGGCCCGACCCTGGAACCCTTTGCCGCCATCGTGTCCAAGTTCGCCTCGGACTGCGTGGCCGCCGTCATCGAGGGGCTGGCCGACCGGGCCAAGTACGTGCGCATGCGGCTGCGGGATTACCGCGAGAAATTCAAGCAGCTCTACGACACCTACTCCCTGCTGGAACTGCTCTACCCCAGCGAGGACGTGGCCAAGCTCCTGGAAACACCCAAGGCGTTTATCACCTCCATCGGCACCCAGAAAGGCGACCTGGACAAGATCGTCATCGTCAACGCCTTGGATTTTCTTTATTTCTGGATGTACCAACCCCGGGCACGCACGGTCCTGGCCCGGGCCATGCGCGCCATGTCCCTGGAGGAACGGCGCATGTTCCTGCTGTCGCAGTACGTGCTGCTGCGGGAACGGGAAATCAGCCGGCTGTTCATCGAGGGGCTGGTGGGACGCAAGTTCGCGCCGGCCCTGTCGTTTTATCTGAGCCACGCCCGGCGCTATCTGGACGAACTGCAGGAACTGGCCCGCCGCCATCCCCCGGCCGAAGCCCTGACCCTGGAGAACACCCCCCTCGGCCGCGACGCCAGCCTGGGCGGGATCTAGGAGACGGGTGGAGAGAGAGGAAGGCGGAGAGGAAGGCAGGGAGAGGCCTCCGGCGGCCGGGGGGATGATCCCCCCGGACCCCTGCAATTGGAGAAGGTTGTTCATGGGTTCTCGGCGGTGGCGGCAATCCGGTCGGCTGGTTTATGGGAGCGCACCTCGCAACCCATGTTCTTCGCGCGGGTGGACAATCCAGCCTGCCATGGACCGAAGCCATTGCCCGGGCGAGCGCGGCGACGGCCCCCCCCCCCGGTGACGAGCCCCCTGGGCGGACGCCTGTCGGCTTCCGATTCCCCGGCCAGGTCCAGTCCAGGTCCACGCTCCCCCCGTCGCCGGTCGCCCGGCCAGGCCCGGCGACGGGAGCGTCGTGCGTGTCGGCCCAGTAGCCCCAAGGGCAGGCTAGGCCGAAGTCGAACCGACCCCGGACAGGGCGTCGGAAAGAATGCCGTCCAGTTGCTCCATGGGATTCGTGCCGCTTTGCCGGGCGTACTTCATGGCCGCCTGGCCCAGGGCTCCGGCCGCGCCGCTTTGCCGTTCGGGCGGGGTGAGCGCATCCATGGTTCCGGATTTGGCGGCCGAGGCAAATTTTTCCGCCATGCCCGCGTACATTTCGCTGGCCGCAGAATCGGTGCTGTTGTTTGCGGCCTCGCTGAGCTTGTCTGAAATCTGCTGGGCCACTTCCTTGAACTTCTCGGGATCCGAAGAGGCCAGGTCGCTGAGCTTTTGCATGGTTTGAGCGCCCTTGGAGACATTGGCGGCGTCGGCCTCCTGGGTTCCGCCAAGCGCCGCGGCCAGGGCCGTGGCCGAGGATGTCGCGCTGCTGGCGGCGCTCGAATTGAGCCCGGACAGGGCGGTGCTGGTACTGCCGTAAGACAGGCTGATGAGATCCGTGGTCATGACTGCTCTCCTTATGCACGGTTGGCGTCTGCCAGCTTATCGGCGCTTCAAAACAGAAGTTTACCAATAAATAAATATATTTTGCCTGTAACTTATCATAACTTTCTCCGTCATGAACACAATCCTTCACAGACACTTTTCTTTATGCTCCCGAAATTTTTCTTGTAACTTTCAATTATAGAATACGTCCTGGCAGCACTGCAGGAAAATATTTTCATTTTTCTGCTGCATTGCAAATACTGTTCTCAATTTCGCACCGCACGCGCCCCAATTCCTTTCAAGCCGACTCGCATCCAGGCCCGCTCCCCTCCAGCCAAGGACCAGCCCCGCCGGCACATGCAAAACGCCGCCGGGCGCAGCACGCAAAACGCCGCCGGGCGCAGCACGCAAAACGCCGCCGGGCGCAGCACGCAAAACGCCGCCGGCAGGGGCATCTC
>JBKICS010000002.1:0-8655 GCA_046567015.1 Acidobacteriota bacterium
TTGAGCGCTTCGCGCCGGGATTTGCCGGCCCGAAGCTCCAGGGTGAGCAGCCGCAGCTCGGAACTTAAAATGGGATCCTTGTGGGCCAGCTCCACGCAGACCCGGTAGATGGCCGCGTCCAGGCCCATGCCCGCCTCCACGCAGACCACCAGCATGTCCAGGGCGTCGGGCAGGCTGCGCGTGATGGCCTTCTGGCGCGCCTTGACCCGGGAGTTGAGAATGAACCCCGGCAGATAAAACCCGAGCGACACCAGGAGCACCACCAGCAACAGCTTGTACTGGCCGGGCACCCGGCCGGACATGGCCGCCAGGGCGCCAAGCACCAGGCCGACCAGGCCGGCGCCGGCCTTGGCCCCCCAGTAGATCTCCACGGCGCTGGCCTGGCGGTAACCGGCCTGGATCAAGGTGGTGCGCGCCTTGGAGAGCTCCACGGCCTCCTTGGGCTTGACCGCTTCGCCAAACCAGGCCACGGCCTGCCGGGCCGTGGCCTCCAGCCAGCCGAGCAGCCCCGGCCGCCGGTTCTCCCCGGGCCGCACCGGGTTGATGACGGAATAGGCCCGGTCGGCGATCTCCCGGCGCTTGCGGCCTTCCTCGCGCAGGGTTCCCACCCCGAAGGTGAACAACCCGACGCTCGCGGCGACCAGCAGGGCAATGGCGAACAGCTCCATGGCGGCCTCCTAGACCTCGATGCGGATCATCTTGCGGATGACCAGGACGCCCATGACCATCAGCGCGAGGATGCCATAGGACATGAAGACGCCGACAGGGTTGTCGAACAGGAGATTCATATAGCCGGGGTTGAGCATCTGCACCACGCCGGCCACGCATAACGGCAGCAGGCACAAGACCCAGGCGGCCATGCGGCCCTCGGCCGACAGCACCATGATGCGGCCCTTGAGCTTGAAGCGCTCGCGGATGAGCCAGGAAATATTGCTAACGATTTCGGCCAGATTGCCGCCGGACTCGTTTTGGATCTTCACCGACACCACGAAGAAGTTGAGGTCCGGGCAGTCCACCCGGTCCATGAGGTTGTCCAGGGCCACGGTGACGCCCACGCCGAAGTTGATTTCCTCCAGGGTCTTCTGGAACTCGATGCGGATGGGGTCGGCGAATTCGCTCACCACCATGCCCATGCCGCTGGTGAAGGTGTGTCCGGCCCGCAGCGCCCGGCCAACCAGCTCCAGGGCCTCGGGCAACTGGCGCTCGAAATCCCCCATGCGCTTGGCCTTGCGCATGGCCACCCACTTGAAGGGCAAAAAGCCCAGGGCCAGGGCCACGCCAAGCTGGAGCAGGCGGTTGTTGACGTACAGCGAGGCTCCGAGAAAACCGGTGAGTCCAAAGACCAGGGACAGCAGGACGAAAATGCCGAGCGGGGCCTTGATGTCGGCCTGATCGAGCATCTTGTCCATGCGCCGGCTCCAGGCATGGCGTGACAGAAAGATGTCGAGCCAGCGCAGGCCGCTCATTTCATGCTTCTTGACGATGTCGGCCGGTTCCAGGCCAAGGCCTTCCCCGCTCGCGAGCTGCTCGATGCGCCGCTGCATCTCCTGGCCGGACTTGTCCAGCATACGCATGACGGCCACGGCCACGGTCACGAACAGGTAGACCAGCGACAACAGCAGGGCCAACGACAGGATGTTCGGCAGGCCGCCCGACATGGCGTCTCGCTCCTATCCCGGCCGCCGGCCGGTTGGTTGGGGTTGGGCGCGCATGGGCCCTAGACCTCGGCCACGTTGCGGGGATCGAAAATGCCTTCCGGCATCTTGATGCCCTTGGTCTCGGCCCGCACGGCGAACTTGGGCCGGATGCCACGGGCCAAAAACGCGCCCTTGACCTTGGCGTCGGCCGTCATGCCGCGCTGCTCGAAGGCGAAAATTTCCTGCATGGTGATGACCTCGCCTTCCATGCCGGTGAGCTCCTGGAAGCTTACGAGCTTGCGGCTGCCGTCGGAGAAGCGCGAGATCTGGATGATGACGTCCACGGCCGAGGCGATGTAGCGCTTGAGCGACAGGGCCGAAATGTTGAGCCCGGCCATGGCCACCAGGGTCTCCAGGCGCATGAGCGCGTCGCGCGGGGTGTTGGCGTGCAGGGTGGCCAGCGACCCGTCGTGGCCGGTGTTCATGGCTTGGAGCATGTCCAGCGCCTCGGCGCCGCGCACCTCGCCGACGATGATGCGGTCGGGGCGCATGCGCAGGCAGTTGCGCACGAGATCCCGCTGGGTCACCTCGCCCCGGCCCTCGATGTTGGGCGGGCGCGATTCCAGGCGCACCACGTGCTCCTGCTTGAGCTGCAATTCCGCCGCGTCCTCCACGGTGACGATGCGTTCGTCGTGGGGGATAAAGCCCGACAGGCAGTTGAGCATGGTGGTCTTGCCCGTGCCCGTGCCGCCGGAGATGAGGATATTGAGCCGGGCCAGGACAATGCCGCGCAGCACGTCGGCAATATCGCGGGTCATGGCCTTGTAACGAATGAGATCCTCGATGGTGAGCTTTTCCTTGGCGAATTTGCGGATGGACAACGCCGGCCCGTCGATGGCCAGGGGCGGAATGATGGCGTTGACGCGGGAGCCGTCGGGCAGGCGCGCGTCCACCATGGGCGAGGATTCGTCCACGCGCCGCCCCACCTTCGAGACGATGCGGTCGATGATCTTTTTGAGGTGGTCGTTGTCCTTGAAGCGCGACTCGGTCAGCACGAGCTTGCCGTGGCGTTCGACGTAGATCTGGCGGTAGGAGTTGACCAGGATGTCGTTGACGCTGGGGTCCTTGAGAAACGGCTCCAGGGGGCCAAGGCCGAGCATCTCGTCCTTGACCTCGCTGATGAGGCGGTCGCGTTCGACCAGATTGAGCGCGGTCTGGAAAAATTCGTCGCGCAGCAGCCGCTCGACGAGCTTGCTGATCTCGGCCCCAAGGGCGGCCTCGTCCAGGGTATCGAGCAGTGAGAGATCGATCAGGTCGATGAGCCGGTCGTGAATCCGGGTCTTGATCTCGTAGTATTCGTCCCTGGGGATGCCCGCTTCCTTGCGCTCGGACGCCGGAGGCTGGTTGCGTGGCATCTGGTGGCGAAGAATCGGCGGTCGGCCGCGTTCCATGTCTCGACTCCTTCCCTGACGTGGCGCTTGCGCCCCGGTCCTTTTCTACCATTGATCCCGGGCGGTCGCCACACCGGTCCCGGCTCGCCCCCCGCGCCCGGGACGCTTGGAGACGCTCGGGGAGGCCCGCCGTCGCAAAACCAATGCAAATTACGAGCCAACTTCCGCCGACCACCTCGGTTCGGAAGCCCGGGGCAGCCGCCCCGTCCGGTCAGGAGCGTCCGCGCAGGAATTTGAGGCCCAAAAAGCGCTTCTTGGGCGACTGCGTCTCGGCCGGGGCCAGGGCCAGGGCCAGTTCGCCCAGGGATCGGGTCACCGCGGCCCGGGGCGCGGTTTCGAGCAGCGTCTTGCCCTGGTTGATCGCCGCCAACGTCGTCTGGTAATCGTTGGAGATGCGCCAGAAGACCGGCAGGCCCAGGGCCTTTTCCATGTCCTCCACCACCAGGTCGCTTTCCTCGAGGTGGCGGTTGACCACGATCTTGAGCTTCTCCTCCAGGCCCGCCTCGGCGTGCCGGATATTGTCCAGGAAACGGCGCACGTTGGCCAGGCAGGGCAGGTTCTGGACGCTGACCAGGACAATGGCGTCGGACATGTCCATGACCTTGAGCGTAATCTCGTCGAGGTACATGCCGAGGTCGATGACCACGGTATCGAAAACCTGGCGCATCAGTTCCAACAGCTTGGAGATGTTCTCCGGGGTGGCCATCTGGAGGTCGTCGAGGCGGCTGGGCGGGGCCAGCAGGTAGATGCCCGAAGGGTGGCGCGTCATGACGCTCATAAGGTAGGTGGCGTCCAGGCGGCTGATGTTGCCGAGCACCTCGCCCCAGTGGTATTTGGGCGCGATGTCGAGAAACAGCTGGGCTTCGCCAAAGGGCAGGTTCATGTCCATGAGGGCGACGGTGGCCCCGGGCTTGTGGGTCTGGCAGGCGGCGGCCAAGTTCACGGCCAGGGTGGTGGTGCCCACCCCGCCCTTGGCTCCGAAGATATTGATGATGCGTCCCTGTTTGCTGCGCCTGGGCCCAAGCCGACTTTCCCGGCGCTCCTTGAAGCGCCAAAGGGCCATGCGCACTTCCTCATGGCTCACCGGTTGGGGGAAAAACTCGCGCACGCCCTGGCGCATGAGCCGCATGAGCACCTCGGCGTCGTAGGCCGCGGCGGTCAAAAACACCTCACGCTCCCCGCGCCGGGCCAGCAAATCGGCCACGGCCTCGAGTTCCTCCTCGCCGCTCTCCACGTGCATTTCGCGCACCAGCAGGTCGGCGTATTCCTCTCCGGCCCCGAGCACCTCGAAATCGCCGTCCTCGGCCAAACATTCCTCGAACACCCCTCGGGCCGGCGAGGCGTCCATATCCAGGATCACGCTGAGCTTCTCTTGCATGGTCATGCCCCTTTCCCGGCGAGCCGCGTCATTTCTTTTGCACGAAGGCTTCAAAGCCCCCGGTGTCCTTCTTTTCCGGAGGCGCGGCCTTTTCCAGGCGTTCGTAGGCCAAGGCCGTCCGGGTCCCGTCCATGGAGGCGATGGGGGTGTCGTCGCCGGCGTTGGGATCGATTTTCTGGTTGTTAAAGACCGTATGGAAGGACTTGCCGTAATCCCAGCTCATGGAGTTGTCGGTGGTCTGGCAGCCGGCCAGGAAGCCGGCCAGGATCATGCCGAGGGCCAGCCGGGCCAGGGTGTCGCTGCGTGGCATGGTGCGCCTCCTCCCGCCGTGGCGGGCAATCTGTGGCCGTCTGGCCTAATAGTCCCGGACCTCGGGCTGACGCGTGCCGGCCAGGGGCACGGCATGGCCGAATTCGCCGTCGAGTTCCCCGCCGGTGCGGGTCATGCCGGCCACCGGCACGCCGGCCGGGGTTTCGCACTTGGACTTGATGCCCAGGAAAAACTCCAGGTCGTCGGGTTCGTAGGCCATGTCCGTGGGCAGGGTCAGGGCCTTTTTGTCCAGGGGCTTGACCAGATGGGCGGTGATGATGATCACGAGCTCGGTCTGGTCCTTCTGGTACTCGGAACTCTTAAAGAGGTTGCCCAGCACCGGGATGTCGCCGAGCCAGGGATACTTGCTCATGGTGTTGCGACCCTTTTCGCTGAGCAGGCCGGCCACGGCGAAACTCTGGCCGTTTTTCAGCTCCACCGTGGTGGAGGTGCGCCGGCTGGTGATGGCCGGGATGCTGAAGCCCTGGATCTGGACGACATTGGAGTAATCGAGTTCCGAGACTTCGGGCTGCACCTGCAGGCTGATATGGTCGCCGGAGACCACGGTAGGCGTGAACTTGAGCTTCACGCCGTATTCCTTCCAGTTGATGCTGGTGGTGCCCAGGCCCGAGGGTTCGGGCACCGGAATCTCGCCGCCGGCCAGGAAGGCAGCCGACTGGCCGTTTAAGCACACCAGATTGGGCTCGGCCAGGATCTTCACCAACCCGTTTTTCTTGAGCATGTTGATGACGGCGGTCATGGCGGTGTTGCCCGCGCCGCCCCAGTTGGTGTTGAAACGCAAGGCCGCCGTGCCCTGGTTCATCGCCATGGTCGCCTTGTTGCCGGCGACGTTGAACTCCCGGTAGCGCGTCTGGACCGGCGCCGTTCCGGGCAACGTGCCGACAACCTTGTTCGTGTCCTGATCGATGAGTTGCGTTTGAGGCACCTCGAGATATTTATAGGCATTCTGGACGTTGTCGACATTGAAGGCGCTGGCGGCGATGGAGGTCAGGCCGCCGATGAGGGTGTAGCCGAAGTTGCCGTCGCCCACGGCGTTTAAATTGATGCCCATCTGGTTGCTGACGGTCTTGGACATCTCGGCCACGCGCACTTCCAGCATGACCTGCTGCACGCCGCCCACGGACAGAAGGTTCAAAACCTTCTTGGGCGCGTAGATCTCGGCCATGGTCAGGGCCTTTTTAAGGCTCTCGGCGTCGCGCACGGTGCCGGACAAAGCGATGGAGTCCTGGCTGGCCATGACCTCGATGCCGGTTTCATTGGGCAGGGTGTCGTGGAGCATCTTTTTGAGCCGCGACACGTCCGGGGCCACGTCGAGATCGTAGACCGTGCGGACCTTTTCGCCCTTGTCCCACAGGGTCAGGTTGGTCAATCCCGGCGCCCGGCCGGTGACATAGACCTGGCGCGGCGAGAGCAGCACGAAATCGGCCACTTCGGGCTGGGCCACGGAGACCCGGGCGATGTCGGTATCGCTTTGCAGGATGACGGACTTGCCGATGGTCAAGGCGAGCCGCGGAGCGGAACGCACGGCCACCGGCGACACGCCGGCCGGGGCGGCGTAGGAAGCCGTGGCCAGGCACAGGGACAGCAGCCAGACCAGCGCTTGCGCGCCCATGTCTCGTATTTTACGGCTTGGCATGGCCATTCTCCTCCTTCGGCGTCGCATTCAGGGAATCGAGGCGGACCCGTTCGCGTTCCGTGCCCCGGATGGTTTCCACGCTGTAGCCCGAATCCTCGGCCAGCGGCGGTTCGGGCGCAACCGGCGGACCGGCCGGTGCGGCGGCAAAGGCTTCCAGGCTGCGGGCCACGTCCGTGCCCGACGTCGGCACCACGTCCGCGTCGCCGGGCTTGCGCAGGGCCAGGTGCAGACTGCCCAGATCCGAGGCCAGGGCCAGGCGCTCGGCCTCCTCGGGCGTGACCATCAAGGTGAAGAAGTCGGTGTTGGCCAGCTCCTCGCGTCCGTCCTTGCCGATCTTGGTTTCGCGCTCGGTGCCCGTGGTCAGGACCAGCACGTTTTCCAGGATGACCTTGTTGACTTTCTCATCGCTCTTGCCCGGCTGGGAGTAAGTGGACAGCACGTCCACCCGGCAGCCCGGCGTGAGCAGGCCGCCGGAGCCCATGATCTTGGTGCCCTTTACGGTGAAGGCCCGCTTGCCGGGTTCCACCGAGGCGTCGAGCCCCCCGCTCACCGTGCCCTTGGGCAGGAGCTTGTCCACCGTAATGGGGTCGTCGGGGGAGATGTCCCGGGCGGTGATGCGGCCAAGGATCTCGGCTTCGTCGCGCAGGGCCCCCTGGGGCGCGGCCTCGGCCTCGAAGGACTTGGTAATGACCATGGTGGCGTCGAGCCGCGCTCCCTTGGGGATGGCCCGGCTGGCCACCAGGGCCTGGGTCTTGGCGGCCACCGGCTTGGCCTGCTCCGTCTGCGGGGCGCGCACCGATCCCAGCCACCGGATGGTCAGCAGCCCGGCGACCAGGGCCAGGATCACGGCCAGAATCATGTGTGGTATCGCTTTGGACTTCATGCGGGCCTCCGCGTGCCGCTCGCGGCCTTGCCGCCGCGTCCCCTGGCTCGGGACCGTCACGGCGAATTTGTATAACTTTGTTAAACGGTGCGCACCGTCAGTCGGAATCGAACCGTCCTTTCAAACACCCGCCTCCCTGCGCCAGCGGCGGCTCCGGGCCAGGATCGAGGCCGTGCCTGGCTTTCCGGCTGGAGGCGACCTGTCGACCTGGGTGGACGGCAGGAACACAGCAAGAATCCTGCCAAATAAAAAAAGGCCGCCGGACGACATCCGGCGGCCAGTGCGGCCTCGGCGCGGGCGCGACGCGGGTCAAGCCGCGTATTCAGCCGGCTCGATGCGGTGCTTTTGGATCTTGTTCCAGAGATTTTTCGGGCTGACGCCCAGGCTGCGGGCCGCGTCCTTCTGGATGCCGCCGGCTTTCCGAAGCGCCGCCACGATCATGTTGCGCTCCATGTCCTGGAGGGTGTCGCGCAGGTTGCCGGCCTCGGCCTCCGGGACGTCCTCCCCGGCCTCGGCCGACGGCTGGCGGATCGGGGCGTCCAGGGCCCGGCCGATCTCGGCGGCGGTCAGCACCTCGCCGGAACTCATGATGGCGGCGCGCTCCAGCAGATTGGCCAACTGGCGGACGTTGCCCGGCCAGTCGTAGTCGAACAGCAGCTGCATGCCTTCCCGGGACACGCCGCGCAGATTGACGCCGACCCGGGGCCCGATGCGCTCCAGGAAGTGTCCCACGAGCAGGGGCAGGTCTTCCTTGCGCTCGCGCAGGGGCGGCAGCGGGATGGCGGCGACGCTTAGGCGGTAATAGAGGTCGGCCCGAAACTGCTTGGCGGCCACCTGGGCCAGCAGGTCCTGGTTGGTGGCGGCGATGATGCGGATGTCAATGTCGATGGGCTTGGAGCCGCCCACGCGCTCGACCTGCTTCTGCTCCACGGCGCGCAGGAGCTTGGGCTGCAGGAAAAGGGGCATGTCGCCGATTTCGTCGAGCATGATGGTGCCCTTGCTTGCCAGCTCGAACTTGCCCTTTTTCTGGGCCACGGCCCCGGTGAACGCCCCTTTCTCGTGGCCGAACAACTCCGATTCCAGAAGATTTTCCGGGATGGCGGCGCAGTTGACCTTGATAAAGGGCATGTCCGCCCGTCGGCTCAGGGCCTGGATGGCGTCGGCCACCACTTCCTTGCCGCAACCGGACTCGCCGGTGATGAGCACGGTGGAATCCAGCGGGGCCACCCGGCGCACCATGTCCACCACGGCCCGCATGGACGGGGACTGGCCGACAATGACCGGCCCCTTGCCCGAGGCCATGGCGGATTTGAGGCGGCGCAGCTCCCCGAGCAGCTCCT
>JBKICS010000002.1:8665-9370 GCA_046567015.1 Acidobacteriota bacterium
CGCGGCGCAGGACAACTTCCATCTCGGCCAGGGAAAAGGGTTTGGAGAAAAAGTCGTAGGCCCCGAGCTTGACCGCTTCCAGGGCTTTTTCCCGGGCGGCGTAGCCGGTCATGACGATGACCTCGCTGCCCGGGGCGGCCTCCTTGATCTTGGAGAGCCCCTCGATGCCGTCCATGCCCGGCAGCATGACGTCGGTGAGCACCAGGTCGAAGGCCTCGGCCTTGGCCCGGGCCACGCCCTCCTCGGCCGAGCCGACGCCGACCGGGTCGAAATCCCAGGAGGTCAGCGCCTCGCACAACATGTCCCTGAAGGCCGCATCGTCGTCGATAACCAGAATTCGGGCGGGCATCAGCGCTCCGGCGTGGCTTTGCTGGGCCGCGTCATGGCGGCCCCTGGTGATCCGGGAAAAAACTCCGCATGGTTTCCGACAGCCGCTCCTCCATGACCGGCACGAGTTCGGCCAGGCCGTCGCCGGTCAGGCCCAGGGCCGTCCAGGCCTCGGCGTCCAGGGACGGGACGCGGCGATTGCCGCTGCCGCCCCAGGCCATGGCCGTGGCCACGCTATCGGCCAGGTGGATCACGGCCGACTCGTCGGCATACAATGGCTCGCTTCCGTCATGGTGGCAGCCCACCATCTTTTCCAGATTGGTCGGGAACTGCCATTTCTGCAGCAGGCAGCCGCCCAGGGCGGCATGGTCAAAGCCC
>JBKICS010000003.1:0-3228 GCA_046567015.1 Acidobacteriota bacterium
GCCGCCGTGCTGGCCCAGCAACTCGTCGAGCACGACGAGGAGCAGCGCCTGCGCGGCCGCATCCGGCGGCTCACCCCCATCGAGGACGATGTCTCGCGCCTGGTGCGGCGGCAATACGAGGAAAACCCCTATCCGCGCTGGGTGCGTCCGGCCCCGGTAGGCGAGGCCGTGTCCCTGGCCGCTCATCTGCGGGAGCGCTTTCCCCGGGCGGCGCTGGCCGATCTGCCGGACGGACCGACGCTCGACGTGCTTATTGCCGGCTGCGGCACCGGGCAGCATTCCCTGGAAACGGCTCGGGTCTTGCGTGGGGCCAGCGTGCTGGCCGTGGATTTGAGCCTGACCAGCCTGTGCTACGCCCGGCGCAAGACCCGGGAGCTGGCCGTGGCCAACATCGAATACGCCCAGGCCGATCTGCTGCGTCTGGGCGAGATAGGCCGGCGCTTCGATCTGGTCGAATCCTCGGGGGTGCTCCATCATCTGGCCGATCCGGCGGCGGGCTGGCGGGCGCTGTTGCCGCTGGTGCGCCCGGGCGGGGTGATGCGCATTGGGCTGTACAGCCGTCTGGCCCGGCGCGGCATCGCCAAGGTGCGCGGCATGATCGAGGCCCGGGGCCTTGGCGGCACGGCCGAAACCATTCGGGCCTTTCGCCAGGAGCTCTTGGACATGCCCTGGGAGCCGGGCTGGGGCCGGTATCTGCTGGGGGATTTCTTCAGCGTCAGCGGCTGCCGCGACCTGCTTTTTCATGTTAAGGAGCATTGCCTGAGCCTGCTTGAGATCAAGCGATTCTGTCTGGAAAACGGCTTGACCGTGCTTGGCGTGGAAGTGGACCCGCCGGTGGCCGCCGCCTACCGGGCGCGTTTCCCGAACGACGTGACCGCCACGGACCTGACCAACTGGCACGCCTTCGAGGAGGACACCCCGGACACGTTTTTGGAAATGTACCAGTTCTGGGTGCAAAAGACCGGGTAGCTCATTGGAGAGCGGCAAGGGCAAGGCTGGGCGCGGCGGTGAGGACGACATGGAACATGACGGCGGGCAGGATTGGGGCGTGCGCAGGGCGGCGCTTGAGGACGCGGGCCGGATCGCGGACCTGATCGCGCGTTCCTTTGCTGACGTCGCCGAGCACTTTGCTCTGACCCGCGCCAACTGTCCCAGCCATCCTTCGCTGACAACCCGCGATACGGTCGAGCGCGGCATGACGCTTGGAACGACGTTTTTGCTGGCCTTTCGCGGAAGCGGCCTTTGCGGCTGCGTCGGCCTGCGGCGACCGGTAAAGGGTGTGTGCATCCTGGAGAAGCTGGCCGTGGCGCCGGACTGCCGGCGACAGGGGCTTGGCCGCCGGCTGGTCGGCGAGGCGTTTGCCCTGGCGCGGCAGGCCGGCGCGGGGCAGGTGGAGATCGGCATCATCGCCAAGCAGCTTGAGCTGCGCGCCTGGTACGAGTCCCTGGGATTTCGGGCGGTCGGCACGGCGCATTTCGAAAGGCTGCCCTTCGAGGTGCTCTCTTTGCGTACGCTTCTGGACGAGGCGGCCCGATCTTCCGCCGACCTGGGCCAGCCCCGCCGCTGATTGGGTCACAGGCCGCAATCCGGTCAGGATTCCGGAGGGCGAAGCTCTTTGGCCGCCGAAGCAACAGCGGTTCCCGTGAGGTTGCACGGCGGCTGTCCTGGTCCAGAACCGACACGGCCGGTCAGGCGGCAGCCCCGGGCAGGGTCAGGGCAGAACCTTGCCGGGATTCATGATCCCGGCCGGGTCGAACACGTCCCGCAGGTCGCGTTGCAGGGCGAGGGAACGCGGCGACAACTCCAGGTCGATAAAGGGCCGCTTGGCCAGGCCGATGCCGTGCTCGCCGGACATGGTGCCGCCAAGGTCGAGGACCGTCACGATGAGTTCCCGGGCCAAAGCCAGGGCGCGGTCCTTGGCCCCGGCCTCGCCGGTCATGTTGACGTGGATGTTGCCGTCGCCGGCATGGCCGAAGGCGTAGACGTTAAGCGCATGGCGGCGTCCCAGGGCGGGCAGGGCGGCGATGAGGTCCGGGATGCGGGCGATGGGCACGGCCACGTCCTCGGACAGGTAAAAGGGCGCGCTCTCGTGGATTCGGGTGGAAATTTGGCGGCGGATGTCCCAGAGGGCCTCGCGGCGGGCGGCGTCGGCCGCCGGCAGCACGGTAAGCGCCCCCCGGTCGCGGCAGATGGCCTCCATGCGCCCGATGTCCCGGGCGGCCTGGTCCGGGTCGCCGTCGGCCTCGAGCAGCAGCAGGGCTGCCTCGCCCCCGGGCAGGGCAAAGGGCAGCAACTCTTCCACGATGCCAAGGCAAGCCCGGTCCATGAGTTCCAGGGCGCAGGGCGATACGCCGCCGGCCATAATGGCCGCCACCGTGGCCACCGCCGCCCGGGCATCCGGGAACAGCGCCGCCGCCGCCCGCACCTCCCGGGGATGGGGGATGAGCTTGAGGGTCAATTGGGTGATGACGCCAAGGGTTCCTTCCGAGCCGACGAAAAGCCCCGTCAGGTCATAGCCGACCACGCCCTTGCGGGTGGCCGTTCCGGCCGTGATCACTTCGCCGTCGGGCAAGACGGCAGTCAGCCCCAGCACATAGTCCCGGGTGACACCGTATTTGACGCAGGCCGGGCCGCCGGCGTTGGTGGCGGCGTTGCCGCCGAGCGTGCAGGTGGCAAGGCTCGCCGGGTCGGGCGGATAGAACAGCCCGACCCCGGCCGCCGCCTCGCGCAGGGTCTTGGTAATGACCCCGGGCTCGACCACGGCGCACAGGTTGGCCGTATCGAGGCGCACGATGCGGCTCATGCGGGAGCAGTCGACCACCACGCCGCCCTTTACGGCCAGGCAGCCGCCGGCTAGGCCCGTGCCGGCCCCGCGCGGGGTCACGGGAAAGCCGTAACGGTCGGCCAGGAACATGAGCCGGCTTACTGCCGCGGCGTCGGCCGGGAAAAAGACGGCTTCCGGGGGCAGATGGAGGCCGGCGTCATCGGTTGCGGCGGCGTTTCGCGCGGCGTCGTCGGCAACGAAGTCCGGGCCGAGCTCGCGGCCGAGCAGGGCAAGCAACGCGGCGTCCATGGCCATGGCGGCTAGTCCCGCTTGCTTTCAAAGCCCGGCAGTTCGAGCTTTTTTTCGACGATGCGCAGCACGAACGAGGCGATGGTCACCAGGGCCAGGTAATAGAGGCCAACCACCACGAAGACCTCGGTGTTGCGAAAGCTCGACTTGGCCAG
>JBKICS010000004.1:0-5658 GCA_046567015.1 Acidobacteriota bacterium
AGGGTTATCCTTCCGGCCGCCGTTTGCGTCATGGCAGCGACAATCCGGGGTTTCCCGGGGTCACTTTTTCAACAGCAGCAGTTCGGTGGCCGGCTGGGCGGTCGCCTTGGCCGGCAGGGGGACGTACCAGACGCCCCGGCCGTGGGTGAAGGCGTACAGCCGTTTGGTCACGGATTCAACCACCAGGGATTCGGTGATGACGTTGGCAAAACCGGAATTTTCCACGGCCCAGGTCAACCCGCCGTCCAGGCTGGCGAAGACGCCGAGGTCGGTGCCGACGTAGAGGCGGCTTCGGAAATTGGGGTCCACGACGACGGCGAAGGTCGGAATATCGGGCAGCGCGGTTGCGCCCGTGCCGGTGATGGTGGACCAGGTCGCTCCCCGGTTGGTGGATTTGAGCACGTGGGGCTGCCCGAAGTTGGAGCAGGTGGCGTAGAGGATGTTGGCGTCGGCCGGGTCGAAGGTAAGGCCCGCGATATTGCCGGCAACCGGCTTGGCCGAGCTCCAGACCGTCGCGCCGGTCGCGGACAGGGCGGCGGTGGAGACCAGGACTTCGCCGGTGCTTTTGCCCAGGGCCACGATGTTGGAATTGCCCGGAGCCACGGCGATGGCGCTGACCGTGCCGCTGCCGGCGAGCTCGGCGCTGGCCTGGGTCCAGTTTGTCGCGCCGTCGATGGTCCGCCAGGCCTTGCGCGCCCCGGTCCAGAGGATGTTCGGGTTGTTGGGGTCCATGGCCACGGTGGTGATGAAGGGGAAGACGGCGCTTGCTTCGGTGATGCCGGTGGTGGTCTGGGTGAAGCTGGAACCGCCGTCGGTGGAGCGCTGGAGGGAGAGATTGGTATATTCGCCGTACAGGATGGCGGTGTTTGACGGATTGACGGCCACGGCGCCGCCGTCGCCGCCGAGCAGCGAGGCCCAGGCGTTGGGGCCGCCGGCGATGGTGCCGCGCGAGGTGCCGTTGTCCTGGGCGCCGCCGAAAAACGTCGTGCCGCCGGGGTAGACCGCGCCGTAGTAGTATTGGGTGATGCCGAGGCCATTGTTGAGGCTCACCCAGGAGACCTTGGAGGCCGTGTCCGAGCAGGTTTCCGTGGTGGTGTCGGCCCGGGCGTTGTCGGTGCGAAACAGGCCGCCGTCGTTGCCGCTGTAGAGCGTACTGTTGGTGGTGCCGTTGTATTGGGGATGGAAGACCAGCACATGGTGGTCGGCGTGGTTGTAGGCCGCCTTGCTGGTATTGGCCCACCAGGCCGAGGCCAGGCCCCAGGACTGGCCGCCGTTGTTCGAGCGGAAAAGGTCGATGCCGCCGGTCCAGACGATGTTGGGATTGATCGGGTCCACGGCGATGACGTTGTCGTACCAGCCCTGGTTGGCGTAGGTGTCCGAAGGCTCGCACACGGCGCAAAAGGCCGAGCAGACGTTGGTGAGCAGCATGTTGTCGAGGACTTTGGAGCCGCTGTTGGAATAGACGGACAGCCAGGTCTGGCCGCCGTCGATGGACTTGAGCACGGCCAGCAGGCCGGTATTCCAGTTGCCGGTGGCGTTGGTGGAGGCCAGGGCGTACAGGATGTCCTGGTCGCTTTTGGCGATGGCCAGGGAGGTGCGGTCCATGTTCGTCTGGGTGTGCGCCACGTTCCAATTGAGGCCGCTGTCCGTGGAACGGTAGATGGCCGCGGCGCTGCCGGCGGCGAGATAGGTGCCGCAGGCGGCCACGAGGGTGTCGTTTGGCGAGACGTCGGTGCGCACGACCAGATCCGTGCAGCCGTTGACGTTCTCGGCGTTGAGTTTAAGCGTCCAGCTCGCGCCGGTGTCGGTGGAGACGGCAAGGCCTTTGCGGGTGGCGGCGTAGAGCCGGCGGGAGTCGTTGGGGCTGACCACGACCTTGTTGACGTAGTAAAAATCCGCGTTGGCGGTGGAGGCGAGCTGGGTCCAGCTTGCCCCGGCGTTGGTGGTCTTGAAGATGCCCGCGCCGCGCACGGCGTCGACGTTGTAATAGCCCTCGCCGGTGCCGGCGTAGATGACCGAGGCGTTTTTCGGATCCATGGCCAGGGAACACACGGCCAGATTGGCGAGCAGGTCGGTCAGCGGGGTCCAGGTCGTGCCGCCGTTGGTGGTCTTCCACACGCCGCCGGCCACGCCGCCGAGGTACATGGTGGCCGGGACGTCGGGGTCGATGAGCAGGGAACGGACGCGCCCGCCGACATTGCCGGGGCCGACGCCGGTCCAGGCGCCCAGGGCCGCGCCGCCCTGGGTATCGTAGGCGCGGCGGTCGGCGGCGGGGATCAGGGCGTTGTCCCGGGTGGAGAAAAGCGGCATGCCCCGCATGACGTCCATGGCTTCGATGTAGCGCTGGACCGGGATGGCGGTCTCACCCGCCGGGGCGCGTTTCTGGGCGAAAAAGATCTGGGCCTCACGGGGTTTGTCGAAGCTTTTTTTCGGCTTGGCCCGTTTGCGCTCCATTATTTTGCGCAGCCGCGCGGCCTCGGCCTCGGGGTCCAGGGCGGCGAGCTTCTTGGCTTGCGAGACGCCCGGCTTGAAGGCCGGTTCGGCCGCGATGCTCTCGCCGGCCGGCTTGGCCGACGGGGCGGGAGTCTCGTCCCGGCCGCACCCCCAGGCGAGCAACACACACAAACCAAGACAGGCAAGGATCTTTTGCGCATACGTACGGTGATATGGCGACATGGCGCTCCCGGGGCTGCGGGTTGTCCGGTATGGCGGGCGGCCTGACTCCCCTCTGATCGCCGCTGCCCGGCCCTCAGGCCGTTGCTGCGGCAAAGCGCGGCTGGCCCGTGGAGTCGAGCACGGCCTGCCAGTAGTCGGAGGCGATGTCGATGCGCTTGCGCTCACGGGTGACGAGCGGCAAGGGCACGTGGACGTAGCGGTCGTTGACCGAGCCGATCATGAGTCCGGTCTTGCCGGCCATGCCGGCGTGGACGGCCAGTCGCCCCAGGAAGCCGCAGTAGACGGCGTCGGAGGTGTTGGCCGGCACGGAGCGGATGATGTAGCTCGGGTCGATGGACTTCTGGGTGATGGGCAGGGATTTTTCCTTGAAATGCTTTTTGATTTCCGAGGTCAGCAGGCCGCAGAAATCGCCCAGCACGGGATTGCCCGAGGGGTCGGCGCGTCCGGTGGCCGGCACCAGATGCTGGCCGGCTCCCTCGGCGGCCACGATGACGGCATGGCCGCGCCGCCGCAGCCGGTCTTCCAGCACCTCGAGCACCCCGCCCGGACCGGCCAGGGCAAAGGGCTCCTCGGGCACGAGGACCATGTTGACGTGCTTAAGGCCCATGCTGGCCTCGGCGGCGATGAAGCCGGATTGCCGGCCCATGAGCTTGACCAGGCCGATGCCGTAGGGCGCGCCCACGGCCTCGACATGGGCGCAGGCAATGGCCTCGGTGGCCTGCTCCACGGCGGTGGAGAAGCCGAAGGTGCGGGAAACGAAATGGATGTCGTTGTCGATGGTCTTGGGAATGCAGACCACGCCGATGGGCAGGTCGCGGCCGGCGATTTCCGCCCCGATGGCCGAGGCCGCCCGCATGGCGCCGACTCCGCCGATGAAGATGCAAAACCCGATGCCGAGGCGCTCCATGGCGTCCACGATCTCGTCCACGGGCTGGGAGCCGCGCGAGGAACCGAGGATGGTGCCGCCGAATTGATGGATTTCGGCCACGTTGTCCGGGAAAAACTCCATCACGTCGTGGCGGCAGGCCGGGATGAAGCCGCGCAGGCCGTAGCGGATGCCGAGGGTGGCGGCCACGCCGTAGTGGTGGTGGGCCTCCATGACAATGGAGCGGATGACGTCGTTTATGCCGGGGCACAGGCCGCCGCAGGTGACGATGGCGATCTTGGTCTTGTGGGGCGAGAAAAAGAGCTTCTGGCGCGGTCCGGCCTCCTCGAAAAAGACCGGGACGGCGTCCTCCCGTTCGAAGCTGGCCCGGGAGATGCCGACCAGTACCCCGGATGCGTCGTCCATGAAGGACTCGGAGCATTTGGGGCTGTCGCAGGCGGTCTGGCCCAGGTTGGTCACGGCCGTGTCGGCTGGAGTCAGCTCCAGGGCGAGGACGGCATCCTTGTTGTTGCGCATGGGGACTCCTTGCGGCATCACAGGGCGATGGTCGAATAACAACATGGTAGCCTTTTGGCACGTTTCCGGCAACAGGGCGCATTGCCCGGGAGGCCCTTTGGGACGCACCTTCATTTTCCTGCCGCCGCTGCGCACGGTCTCCGGCGGCCTGGCCGTGCTGGCCGAGGTGGCCGCGCATCTGGCCGCCCTGGGCCACGACGTCCGGCTGGTGCTGCGCGAGACGGCCGTGTCCCAGCTCGCCCTGCCGCCGGGGCTGCCGACCGTGGGCCTGGCCGAGGCCGGCATGGGGCCGGACGACGTCTATGTGACGCCCGAGGGCTGGCCCAACGCCCTGGCCCCGGGCCTTGCTGCCGGGGCGCGCTGCCTGGTCTACTGCCAGAACTGGGCCTATCTCTGGAACGGCCTGCCCGAGGACGTCGGCTGGGACCGCCTGCCGGTCAGTTTTTTGGCCGTGTCCGATCCGGTGGCCCGGTTCCTTCACGCGGCCACCGGGACGCTGCCTCCGGTCTTGCGCCCGGCCATCGATGCGGCCCGTTTTTTTCCGCCTTCGGCCAAGCCTCGCCTGGGACCGGTGCGGGTGGGCTATATGCCGCGCAAGAACAAGGCGCTGGCGGCCATGATCCGACGCCTGGCCGAGGCCCGGGCCGGGCGGGTCGGCCTCGCGTACGAATTTGTGCCCATCGAGGGCTTGCCGCCGGACGGCGTGGCCGAGGCCCTGCGCGGCTGCCATGTGTTTCTGGCCACGGGCTTTCCCGAAGGCTGTCCCCTGCCGCCGCTGGAGGCCATGGCCTGCGGCTGCGTGGTGGCCGGATTCGCCGGCTTCGGCGGCTTTGACTACCTGCGCCACGCCGGGGCCGGCGGGTTCGTCCCGTCCGTGCCCCTTCGCGAGGTCGCCTGGGGCGGCAACGGTTTTTACGCCGCCGACAACGACGTTTTCGCGGCGGGCGCGTGTCTGGAGCAGGCGGCCCGGCTGTGGCTCGACGGCGGAGCGGCCCTGGAGGCGGTGCGGGAGAGCGCCCGGCTGACGGCGGCGGCCTACGGGCCGCAGGCGCAGCGTCGGGCCCTTGAGGCGCTTTGGAGAACCCTTCTGCCGTAGAATGTCTGCCGGTTTCTCTGCTTGCCTTTTGAATCGAATTGCTGCTTAAAAAGGGAGGAAACTGTTCCCGGCCGCTGCCCCGGCTGCAAGGAGACGCGATGGCAGGTTTTTTTGACCGTTTCATCCCCTGGCGGGGTCGGGGCCGACGCCCTCAACCGCCCGAGGCCGCCGATCCGGCCGCAGCCGGCGACCCGGCCGCAGCCGACGCCAGGCCCGGGCGTCGGCGTTTCCTGGCTTTTTCCGCCCTGGCCCCGCTTCTGGCCGTTGCCCCGGCCCTGGCCAGGACCGATCCCCACGCCGGCCACGGCGGCCCGGCCATGCCCGAAGGCCATGGCGGCATGGCCATGCCCGAGGGCCATGGCGGCCACGGCGGCCACGGCGGCCAGATCTTCCCCTGGCGCAATCCGGCCATCGCGATCACGCCGCCGCCGCCGCTCACCGGCAAGGGCGACGGCGTGGTCATGACGCCCCATGTGCCAAGCCT
>JBKICS010000005.1:0-3238 GCA_046567015.1 Acidobacteriota bacterium
GGAAGCGCTGCCGGGCCTGCCGGTGGAGGACCAGCCCCTGTTCGAGGGGGCCGGCCGTCTGTATGCCGCAACCGGCGGGGCCCTTGGCAAGACCTTCGCCGCCGGGCGCGAGACGCGCCAGGATATTTTGGCCAAGCTGTTGGAGGAGTCGCGCCGGGCGGCGGCCGAGGCCATCGGCGCCCCGCATTTCGCTACGTTCGGCCAACGCCTGGGCCACGAGCTGGCCAAGCGCCGGGACGCGGCCCTGGCCTTTGTCGCCGTGGGCGGCTTTGACACCCACTCCGGCCAGGGCGCGGCCACGGGCTATCTGGCCGACCGGCTGCGCGAGACCGGCCAGGGGCTGGCCGGGCTGCTCGCCGGGCTGGGACCGGCCGCGTCCGACACGGTCATCGTGGTCCTGGGGGAATTTGGGCGCGGAGCCCGGGAAAACGCCTTTGGCGGCACGGACAATGGCCTCGGCGGCGTGCTGCTGGTCCTGGGCGGGCCGGTGGCCGGCGGCCGGGTTTTGGGCGACTGGCCGGGACTGGCCGACCATCGGTTGGCCGGCGGGCGCGACGTGGCCGTGGCCACGGACTGGCGCGACGTGGTCGCGGCCATTGCCGTGGGCCATCTGGGGCTGCCGGAAAAGAAGGTCGGCGAGGTCTTTCCTGGCTTTGCCCCGACGCCGGGGATGGCGACCCTTGTCGGCTGAGGCCGCGCCACGCTTGCTTCAGGGAACGTTGCTGCCCCGCGCCGGCCAGCGTCGTCCGTATCCTTGCCGTGTCGCCGGGCATGGGATAGTGACGCGACATGCCGCTTCTCCATCGCGATTCGGCGTCCCCGGCCGCCTTGCAGGCATTGCCTGCCTGCGGGTTGTTGCGGCGGCCTTGCTCGTCGTATGCGCCTGTCAGGACGCATCCTGGGCCTTGCCGCGGAAAAATGTGCTGGTTCTCCACAATTTGAATCAGGATCATCCCGCCATAGCGGCGTTCGACCAGGGGCTGCTCGCGACGTTTCGCGCCAGCGACCGCTTTGACGTGCGTGTCGCGGCGGAATACCTCAACGTGACCTCCTTTGAGGCCGTGCCGTCGTATATTCCCGAGACGGCGCGCTATCTGACGCTGAAGTATGCCCACTGGAAGCCGGACGCCGTGTCTGCGGACAGGGCCGTCACCGGGATGTTCTCGCGGTATCTGGGCGAAGCCTTCAAGGATGTGCCGTGCTTCATCTCCCAGGAACGGGGGGGCGCGGGCAATGTCGCCGGATCGAATCTCAAGGCTATTCCCTGGAGCACGACAGCGGCTGATGTCACCGAAAACCTGGACTTGCTGCTCAGGTTGCGCCCGCGAACGAACACGGTGCTGGTGGTGCTCGGCGCATCCGAGGAAGAGCGGCGGGTGGCGGTCGAGGCGGAGAAAGCGGCGGCTCGATACGCAGACAGAATAACGTTCGTGTTCACGCCCGGCCTGAGCCATGCGGCCCTGCTCAAGCAGGCCGCCGAACTTCCGGCCGATCAGGCGATAGTGTTCCTGCGCTTTGCCTTGGACAGCGACGGTATTTCGTATGTCCCGGCCCAGGTGGCCCGGGAAATCACCCAAAGCGCCCGGGCCCCGGTTTTTGTGGCGGCCCGGCATCTGATCGGCGACGGGCCGCTTGGCGGCTTTGTCCTCGACTTCGAGCTCGTCGGCCGCCGGACGGCGCTGTGGATTCTCGATGCCCTGGACGGCCGAGAGCCGTCCGGGGAGTCGCTCACTGCCCCGGTCAGCGAATATGTGTTCGATTGGCGCGCCCTCAAACGCTTCGGCATCCCCGAATCCGCCCTGCCGCCGGGCAGCCGCGTCCTTTTCCACAACGACACCCTCTGGGAACGCTACAAGCCCTATATCGTAAGCGGCATCGTCCTGGTGCTGGCCGAGGCCTTTTTGATTTTGGGCCTGGTCATCAACCGGCTGCGGCGTCAGCGGGCCGAGGCCGCCTTGCTGGCGCTCAACGCCACGCTTGAAGCCCGGGTTCTGGAACGTACCCGGGAACTGCACGCGGCCAACGAGCACCTGCAGGAGGCCGGCGAAGAGCTCGAAGCCTTAAACCGCAACCTGAAGCGGCTCTCGCGCACGGACAGCCTGACCGGACTGCCCAATCGACGCCACGGCGAGGAAGCGCTTCAGGACGCCCTGGTCCGGCATGTCCGCTACGGCCAGGGCTTTGCCGTGGCCATGGCCGACATCGACTTTTTCAAGAAGATCAACGACCAGTTCGGCCATGAGGCCGGGGACGACCTGCTGCGAAGCGTCGCCCGGATCATGGAGGGCGGCGTGCGGCAATGCGACCTGGTGGCGCGCTGGGGCGGCGAGGAATTCCTGCTGCTGCTGCCGGGGACCGATCTAACCGGGGCTGGCCGGCTGCTGGAGCGGATTCGCACGGACATCGCGGCGACGCCCCTGCGCTGCGGCGCGACCCGGGCGGCGGTGACGGCGACCATCGGCGCGGCCGTGGCCGGTCGCGGCGATACGGTGGAAGGCGTGGTCCGCCGAGCCGACGCGGCCATGTACCAGGGCAAGGAGCAGGGGCGAAACAGGGTGGTGCTGGAGGGAGAGGTCGTATCCGGGGATGTGCCGGCCGGGCCTGGATAAGCGCGCGAGGGCCTGGGGGCAGCCGGAGACGCCGAATCAGGCGGGCGGCGCGCCGTGGATGCCGGGACGGGACGTGACGAGACCGGAGGGCCAAAGTCCTTGTGGCTTGGGGTCCGTGTCAGGAGGCCGGCGGGTTCGCGTCCGCCATTGGCTTTTGCTTCAGGCAATCCGTCCTGGCGCACGTGGTTGGCGATACATGCGTCGGGCGTCTCGCCGCGTCTCGTCCGGGCATCGCAAAAAAAACTGGCGCAACGAGCCGTTGCCAGCTTCCCCTGCGTGGAAAAACCGTGTAGGAATAAAGTTTCGCCCTTTGTCTTGCGCCTTTTTTCACATAAGTTTGAGAAAGGCAAGCGGTTGCGAATCTGCAACCCGTTGGAATTGTACAGGGCGGAAATTAATTTTTCCGGGGGCCGCATTTTTTTTGCGCCGCCACTGACCCAGGCCCGTCCCAGACAGCAAACCGGCCTGTCGACGACAGGCCGGTTTGCTGTCTGCGTGGGTTAGGGGCGCAAAGGGGCCATGCTCGCCGGCCCCGAAAGAATTGGTCCTTTGGACAGCCGGATTAACGGTGGTTTGCGTCAAGCCAGTCTTTCGACTGTCCCGCTCCCCGTCAAGAACCCCTTAACAAC
>JBKICS010000006.1:0-5848 GCA_046567015.1 Acidobacteriota bacterium
GCGAGCTGGCCCACGTCAGCCGCAGCAGCGCTTGAATTTCTTGCCGCTGCCGCAGGGGCAGGGGTCGTTTCGCCCGGCCTGGGGGGCGACGGCCGGCGCGGCAACCGGCTCGCCGTGCAGGCGGCCGTCGACGTAGAACCAGGTGCCGCCTTTTTTGCGAAACCAGCTCGTTTCGCGGATCTCGGCCGGCTCCCCGGCCTTGCTGTAGGAGGCCGTGAACTCCACCACGCCCTCGTCGTCGTCCGGGCCGCCGCCCTGGGTGGCGCGGATGTCCAGGCCAAGCCAGGTCACGTCGGCGTTCCAGGCCAGGGTGGCCTCGGGGTCATAGCCCTTGCGCTTGCGCGGCAGCAGGGTCTCGCCGAGGTAGACCGCCTCATTTCGCACATAAGCCGAGTAACGCGAGCGCATGAGCGCCTCGGCCGTGGCGGCGCGGCGCACGCCGGCCAAAAGCGGGCCGCAGCAAGCCTCAAAAGCCGCCCCGGAACAGCAGGGACAATCTTCGGTCATGGAATTTCCTTTTGCATTGTGGCAGGGGATGGATCGGCCCGGGATGATTTCACAGGCCACAGGCCAGGTCAACGGCCGGACTTCCCGGGCTTGTCATGGACCCGACTCCGGGATAGACCATAGCGTCCCAAAGCCCACGCGGCCGCCGGACGCCGTATCATCTCGCAGCCTCTGGAGCAACGCAATGCCGTTCGATCCCGCCCGCTGGACCCGTATCGAAGCCGCCGACGCGGCCCTGTTCGTTCACCCCGAAGGACCGGACTGGTTCGTGCCAAACGCCCTGGGCGACCTGGCCATCCGCGAGGCCAGGGCCGGTCGCAAGCTCGACTGCGAGGACGCATTGTTCCTGGCCCGGCTGCCCGAGGGAGCCAGCGCCCCCTATGCCGGACGCCATGCCGCCCTGCCCCTGTCCGGGCTGCGCGAACTGTGGCTGCACGTCACCAACCGCTGCAATCTGGCCTGCCGCCACTGCCTGTTCTGCTCGGGGCCGGCCGTGGCCCAGGAACTGCCGACCGAAACCGCGATCGTCCGCATCGCCCAGGCCGCCGCCCTGGGCTGCCGGGTCTTTGCCCTGACCGGCGGTGAACCGTTTTGCCATCCCGGCTGCGGGGACATGGTGGCCGCCGCCCTGGCCGTCCCCGACAGCCATGTGGTGATCCTCACCAACGGCACGGGATTTTCCGACCAGGCCGCCGTCATGGCCGGCTGGCCCCGGGACCGGGTCCATTTCCAGGTGAGCTGCGACGGGTTGGCCCCGCGCCACGACGCCCTGCGCGGTTCCGGGGCCTTTGCCCGCCTGCGCGCCGATCTGGCCGCCGCCCGGGCCCAGGGCTTTAACCTGACCCTGTCGTTTTGCCCCACCAAGGACAATCTGGCCGACCTGCCGGCCATGGCCGATCTGGCCGCCTCGGCCGGCGCGTCCGGGCTCCATCTCATGTGGCACTTCGCCGCCGGGCGCGGCCAGGGCGAGGACAGGCCGGACACCGACGCCCTGTACGACGCCGTGGTCGCGGCGGCCGCGCGGGCCGAGGCGGCCGGCATCGGCATCGACAACCTGACCGCCCTGGCCAGCCAGGTCTTTTCCTCGGCCGGCACCCGCCACGATGGGGTCACCGCCGGCTGGGAGTCCGTGGCCCTGGGCCCCGACGACCGGCTCTACCCCAGCCCGGCGCTCATTGGCGAAGACGCCGTGGCCACGCCCGTTTCCGACCACGGCGGCCTGGAAGCGGCCTGGCGGGAGAGCCCGGTGCTGGACGCCCTGCGCCGGGTCACCGTGGCCGGCTCCGCCTCGCCCTGGCGCTACATCCTCGGCGGCCCGGACCCGGACCACGCCTGGCGGCACGACGGCCGCTTCGACGGGGCCGACCCCTACCTGCCCCTGCGCGAGCGCCTGGCCGTCTGGTGCATCCTGCGCGAGGCCCTGGCCGTGCCCGAGGCCCGGCCCGAGCGCCCGGGCGTGCGGCTCAAGATGGGCGAAACCCACGAGAGCTGCCACGCCCACGGCGAGGTGGCCCTGGCCCACACCAACTGCCTGCTGTCCATTGCCGGCGGCACGAGCCTGGGCCAGATCAGGGATTTCTACACCGAGGCGGCGGCCGTGGAAAAGGGCGACATCGTCAACCCGGTGCGCTATCCCCTGGAGATGGTGGAGCATATTCCGCCGCTCTACCGCGTGCGCGGCTATGGCTGCGGTTCGCCCATCGCCGACGCCGGCCTTGTCCCGGGCGAAACGGTGGTGGACCTGGGCTGCGGGGCCGGTGTGGAATGCCTCATCGCCGCCAAACAGGTGGGCCCCGCCGGCCGGGCCATCGGCATCGACATGCTGCCGGCCATGCTGTCCCGGGCGACGACCGCCGCCAAGGCCACGGCCGCCGTGCTCGGCTATGCCAACGCCCTCTTTTTCCAAGGCTACCTCGAAGCCCTGCCCCTGGCCGAGGGCACCGTCGATTGCATCACCTCCAACTGCGTGCTCAACCTTTCCACCCGCAAGCGCCGGCTCTACGCCGAAATCTTTCGCATTTTGAAACCCGGCGGCCGCATCGTCTTTTCCGACGTGGCCACCGAAACCCCGGCCTCGGCCGCCATCTGCAACGACCCGAGCCTTCGCGGCGAGTGCATCTCCGGCACGCTGACCCAGCGCGACCTGTTCGCCATCCTGGAGGAATCGGGCTTCACCGCCAGCCGCGTCATCCGCCGCTTTCCCTATCGGGTGGTTGGCGGCCACGATTTTTATTCCGTCACCGTGGAGGCCAAAAAGCCCCAACGCGTGGCCCCCCGGCGCAAGGTGCTCTACCGGGGACCGTTTCGGGCCGTGGTCACGACCTCGGGCGAGGTGGTGCGGGCCGGCGAGGTGCGCGAGATCACCCTTTTCGAGGACGATCCGGCCGGGGCCGTGTTGTTGCTCCTGGACGAGCGGGGCCAGATTGCCAATCCGGACTTCGACGCCGGCGGCTCGTCCTGCTGTTGCGGACCGACGCCAAGCCCCATGGTGGCCGATCTGCTGCAAAAACTGCCCGGCCGCGACGATCTGACGCCCTTGGGCCTGGCCCCGCCCGCCGCGTAATGCCCCCTCCGGGGCGCGCTTTGAAAATACAGCGCGTCGGGCGGCAGCTTCTGAACATATCCTGAATGGGGCGCTCCGTACCCGCTGCGACCATCGATTTCGCGCGTCAAGCGGGTTCTGCTTCGCAGCATGCCCGAGTTTCCTGACGCACTGCGTGGACGGTGCATCGCACAATATGCCTCCGGCGAACCCAATTCGGACATACTGACCCACTGCCGGACATTTTTCCCCGCGCCACAAATCCAATTCTTCTGGGCTCGGGCGTGTTGCGCTTTGGGGGGCATTGCGCTAGGCACTCTTCATTCCAAATCAAGCGCGGACATCGACCCCAAGGGTGTTGGAGGAATCATGAAATCGCTCCCACTTCTTTCGATCATCGTCGGAAATGCCGTGGCGCTGGCCGCCGCCGCCCTGGTCGGGACCGGACCGCTGGCCTACGGCCTGCTCCTGGTGTCCTTTCTGGTCACCGCCGGTTTTCTCTTCTGGACGAAAAACGCCGTAGACACCGTCTTTTCCCAAACAACCCAGACCTTTGCCGCCATGACCTCCAACACCTTCGACTGCAGCCTGACCGACAACCCCCTGCTCGACGTCGCGGCCCTGCGCGAAACGCTTCTCCCCCACGAGGTCGCCCTCAAGACGCGCCTGTCCCGCGACGAAGCCATGCTGGCCAACATCATCACCCCCATGGCCATCATCGACCAGAAGGGCAACATGACCTGGCTTAACGACTCCATGATCCGCCTGACGGAAAACGAAGGCACGGTCAGCCAGTTTCTCGGCAAGCCCTTTGCTCCGTTTTTTTACGGAAAATCCCAGGACACCATCGCCGACACGGCCGTGCGGACCCGCCAGAAGCAATCCTCCAAGACCGAATTCGACACCCGCAAGGGCCATCACAAATATATCAGCATCTTCGCCACGCCCATCATGGACTTTGACAACAACTTGATCGGCGGCTTTGTTTCCGTGGCCGACTTCACCGGCGTCGTGCTCAAGGAACGCACCATCACCGAGCAGAACCAGCGCATCGCCGACGGCGTCCGGGAAGCCACGGCCGTGGCCGAGTCCCTGGCCGACGCGGCCGACCACATGACCGCCCAGATCACCCAGTCCTCCCAGGGCATGGAAGAGCAGCGCGCCCGGACAACCGAAGTCGCCGCCGCCATCGAGGAAATGAACGCCACCATCCTGGAAGTGGCCAGGAACGCCGGCGACGCCGCCTCCACGGCCGGTCAGGCCAACACCATGGCCGCCACCGGGGCCGAGCTCGTGGACAAGGTCATCACGGTCATGGAGTCGGTCAGCACCAAGGCCGCCGGCCTCAAATCCGAAATGCGCGACCTGGGCGATCAGGCCCAGGGCATCGGCCAGATCATGCAGGTCATCTCCGACATCGCCGACCAGACCAACCTGCTGGCCTTAAACGCCGCCATCGAGGCCGCCCGGGCCGGCGAGGCCGGACGCGGGTTTGCCGTGGTGGCCGACGAAGTGCGCAAGCTGGCCGAAAAGACCATGACCGCCACCAAGGAAGTCAGCAACTACATCCGCTCCATCCAGGACAGCGCCGGGCGCAACATGGCCGCCACCGACGAAACCAGCCACGTTATCGAACAGGCCGACGCCCTGGCCCACGATGCCGGCGACGCCCTGCGCCAGATCCTGAATCTCGTGGAACGCACCTCGGACCAGGTGCGCGGCATCGCCACCGCCGCCGAACAGCAGTCGGCCACCTCCGAGGAAATCAACCGCTCCACCGACCACATCAACACCATTGCCGAGTCCACGGCCGGGGCCATGGCCGTGGCCTCTTCCGCCGTGTCCGATCTGGCTCATCTGGCCAGTGATCTCAAGACGTCCATGACCCGGATGCATCTGGATCAATAACCCGCCCCGGGGCGGCATTGACATCATGCGGCAGGGGGCATAGCCCCTTGCCGTACGCTTTTTTAGCGACGGGACGGGTCGCCCGATGCGGACACGCCGCCCCAAACGAGGGTTTTCGATCATGGAATGGTTCGGGCTGTCACTCGCCTGCTATCTGGTTGGGGCCATCTGCGCCGTCGCCTGCGGCGGCCGGGAGGCTGCCAATCGCCTGGGGCCGGCCGGGGCCGTGGCCGGCTCCCTGGTCGGCCTGGCCGGCGTGCTGCTTTCCCCGGCCAGCGCCGCCAGCCACTTCGCCCTGCCCTGGGGCCTGCCCCTTGGCGCCTTCTCCCTGGGCCTCGATCCGGCCAGCCGGCTGTTCCTCCTGCCGGTCTATGCCCTGGGCGCGGCCGCCGCCGTCTCCGGGGCTTCGGCCCTGGCCGGCCACGACGCCTGCTGTGACCGGCGCGGCGCCCACTGGTTTTTCTACAATCTGCTGCTGCTTGGCCTGTCCCTGGTCATGACCGCCCGGGACGGCGTGTGCTTTCTCATCGCCTGGGAGATCATGTCCCTGGCCCCGTTTTTCCTGATCAGCCTGCACGACGACGAATCCGAGGTGCGCGAGGCCGCCTGGATTTATCTGGTGGCCGCCCATATCGGCGCGGTCTGCCTCATCGCCTTTTTCACCCTGGCCATGGCCCAGGCCGGGGGGAGCAGCTTCGAGGTCATCGCCGCCGCCGCCCGGGATGGCCGCCTGGCCGCGCCCGCGCTCCTTTTCCTGCTGGCCCTGACCGGCTTTGCCGCCAAGATCGGGCTCTTTCCCTTCCATGTCTGGCTGCCCGAGGTCTACCCGGCCGCGCCAAGCCACGTCACCGCCGTCATGTCCGGCGGCATGATCAACGTCGGCGTCTACGG
>JBKICS010000007.1:0-3685 GCA_046567015.1 Acidobacteriota bacterium
ACATCCGGTATGCCGCAGAGGACGTCCCGAGCGCGTCCCAAACCGTCCTGACCTCGCGGGTCTTCGATTTCGCCCGGGTGGAGCGCGTCCAGGTGGCGACCATCGGCCAGGATTTTGCCCGGCATGTGGCCCGAATGGTGGACCGGGCCGTGGGGCAGGGGCTGGCCGTCGTCCAGGCGTATGTCAGCGCCGGGGAGCCGGGCGTGGCCTTTGCAACCGAGATACTCAACCGCCACGGCTTTATTTTCGGCGGTTTCGCGCCCCTGTGGTTCGGCGCCGACGCCCTGCTGTTCCAATGGCTGGCCGAGACGCCGGATTTCGCAGCCGTAAACCTTTATACCGACCCGGCCAAGATTCTCCTCGGCCATATCGAGGCCGATTGGCAACGGCATCAAGGATCGCGCCGCCATGCCGGATGACCTCGCCCCCCGCGCCGATGCCCTGGCCAAGGCCGTCGGGACCGAGCGCTACAGCGCCGACGAGACCCCGCCCGGCTGTTTGTGGGCCGGTGGATGTTGCCGCGGCCCGGGACGTGCCGGGGGTGGTCGCTGTCCTGACCCGGGCCGACGTGCCCGGAACCAACCGCCAGGGCATTGTCCACAAGGACCAGCCGGTGTTGTGCGGGCGGCGCGTGCGCCACTGCGGCGACGCCGTGGCCCTGGTGGTGGCCGAGAGCCGGGAGGCCCTGGCCCAGGCGCTCTCCCGCATCGAGGTGCAATGGACCCCGCTGCCCGGGGTGTTTGATCCCCGGGCCGCGCTCTTGTCGGATGCCCCGGTTGTCCATCCCGGCCATGAGGGCGGCAACCTGCTCGCCTTCGGACTGGTGGAAAAGGGCGATGCCCCGGGCGCGTTCGCCGAAGCCTCGGACGACGATGTGGAGGTCGCGGGCGAATTTCACACCCCCTTGCAGGACCACGTCTTCCTGGAGCCGCCAAACGGCCTGGCCCGGCTGACCCCGGCCGGCCTGCTGGACATGGTCGTCTCCACCCAGGCCCCGTTTCGCGACCGTTTCGAGATCGCCCACGCCCTGGGCCTTGATCCCCGGCGCATCCGCATCCGCGCGCCCTATCTCGGCGGCGGGTTCGGCGGCAAGGACGGAGCCACGGTCCAGTGCCTGCTGGCCCTGGCCGCCCTGGCCGTGCCCGGGCGTTTCGTCAAGATGGCCTGGAGCCGGGAGGAGACGTTTCTGGCCGGCTACAAGCGCCATGCAGCCACCGTGCGCCTGCGCCTTCTGGCCGGGCGCGACGGCACGCTGCGCGCCCTGTCCGGCTCCATGCTCTTCGACGCCGGGCCCTATGCCCACTTAAGCGGCGAGATCATGGCCCTGGGGATGGAGCATGCCGGCGGTCCCTACCGCATTCCCCACACCCGCATCGAAGGACGCTGCGCCTACACCAACAACCCCGTGGGCGGGGCCTTCCGGGGATTCGGCGTGGTCCAGGCCGGCTTTGCCACCGAGCGTCTGATGGATGCGCTGGCCGTGCGCCTGGCCCGCGACCCGGCCGAGCTGCGCCGGCAAAACGCCCTGGCCACAGGCGAGCAAAACAGCGTCGGCGTCGTTGCCGCCGCCGGGACCGATACCGCCGCCTGCCTCGACGCCGTCATGGCCCATCCGGCCTGGACCGGGCGCGAAGCCTGGAAACGGGCGGCTCCGGCCTTCACCCGGCGCGGCACGGGCCTTGTCGCCATACAAAACGCCATGGGCTACGGCCGGGGCCTGCCCGACGCCGCGGCGGCCAAGCTGGAACTGACCCGCCAGGGCACCTTTCGCATCTACAACTCCGTGCCGGACATGGGGCAGGGCAATGCCTCGGCCTTCGTGGCCATGGCCGCAAAGGCGCTGAACCAGCCGGGCGCGGCCGTGGCCTGCGTCCAGCCCGACACCCGCATCTGCCCCCCGGCCGGCTCGTCCTCGGCCAGCCGCACCACCTACACCTTCGGCAACGCCTTGCTGCGGGCCTGCCGGGCCATGCGGGAAAAGCTGCTTGCCCGGGCGGCCCTGGCCCTTCTGTGCGACAGTCCCGAGCGCCTGGAGCTTGCGCCCGGGGCCGTGTCCGACCCGGCCACCGGACGGGCCGTGCCGCTTGATCGCATCGCCATGATGCTGTGCCGCGACGACCGCATCTGCGTCGATCAGTGCGTCATGCCCGTGGTGGAGAATCCGCCGGATACGGGCCGGGAGTTCAAGCTGGGGTTTCCCCACCATTTCTATTCCTACGGGGCCTGCCTGTGCGCCGTGGAGGTGGACACGCTGACCGGAGCCGTGCGCCTGGCCCGTTGTCTGCTGTCGGTCGCCTGCGGCCGGGTGTTTTCCCTTGAGGGTGTTGTGCAGCAACTCCAGGGAGCGGCGGCCCAGGGAGCGGGACTGGCCCTGTTCGAGGATACGGCCCTGGCCGAGGGGCGGATGCGGGCCGGCGATCTGAGCACGTATTTGATCCCCACGGCCCTGGATCTGCCCGAAATCGAATGCCTGGCCCTTGACGACGACGAGCCCACCGGCCCCATGGGCCTCAAGGGCATGGGCGAAGTCGGTATCCACGGCCCGGGGCCGGCCGTGGCCCAGGCTCTCTATGACGCAACCGGCATCTGGGTGAGCCGCCTGCCCATCACGCCGCAGGCCGTGCTCGACGCCCTGGGAGGCAAGGACTCGTGAGCGAACCCATGGAACTGTCTTTTACGTTAAACGGCGCGCCGATAACCGTAACAACGCCGCCCGGCATGCGGGTGCTTGATCTCCTGCGCGACGTGTGCGGTCTGACCGCGGCCAAGGAAGGGTGCGGCTCGGGGGAGTGCGGGGCCTGCTCCGTGCTGGTTGACGGCGAGGCGAAACTGTCCTGCCTGATGCTTGCCGCCCAGCTCCCGGGACGAAGCGTGGTCACGGCCGAGGGCCTGGGCACGGCCGAGGCCCCCCATCCCATCCAGGAGGCCTTTGCCGACTGCGGCGCGGTGCAATGCGGCTACTGCACGCCGGGCATGACCATTGCCACGGCCGCCCTTCTGGCCAAAAATCCCGATCCCGACCGGGACGCGGCCCGTTTGGGCCTCTCCGGCAATCTGTGCCGTTGCACCGGGTACGTGAAAATCGCGGATGCGGTCCTTGCGGCCGCATCCGCCCTGCGTCAGGAAAAAGCATGATCCGCCGCGTCTATCGACCGACGACCCTGGCCGAGCTGTGGCCGCTTCTGGCTGACGGCGCGCGGGTCATGGCCGGCGGCACGGATCTGATCGTCGGGCGTCGAGGACTGCCCCCGGTGGATGTGGCCCTGCTCGAAGGAATGCCTGCGCTGGCCGAGGTCTCGGAGGAGGAAGGCTTGCTGCGCCTTGGGGCCATGGCCAGCCACGGCGCTTTGGCGGCAAGCGGCCTGGTGCGCTCGCGCCTCCCGGTGCTGGCAAAGGCCCTTTCGACCCTGGGCTCGCCGCAGATACGCGCCATGGGCACCCTTGGCGGCAATATCGCCACCGCCTCTCCGGCCGGCGACAGCCTGCCGCCGCTCTATGCCCTGGACGCCCAGGTGGAGCTGGCCTCGCAGGGCGGCCGGCGACGCATACCCGTAAGCGAGATGATCCTGGGGCCGGGGCGGACGGCGCTTTTGCCCGGCGAAATCATCGTTGCCGTCCTGGTCCGCCCGCCAGGGGCCAACACCGTGCAGCATTTTGAAAAGGTCGGCCGCCGCAATGCCCTGGC
>JBKICS010000007.1:3695-13865 GCA_046567015.1 Acidobacteriota bacterium
GGTCAGTCTGGCCGCCGTCGTCTCGCCTGACGCCGAGGGGAGGGTGGTCAAGGCCCGTCTGGCCGTTGGCAGCGCCGGGCCGACGGTGGTCCGCTGTACGGCCGCCGAGGCCGCGCTTATGGGCAGGGAGCTTTCCCGGGACAGCCTGCTGGAAGCCGGCGCGCGCATCCGCGAAGCAATCAAGCCCATCGACGACGTCCGGGCCACGGCCGCCTATCGCCGGCAGGTGGCGGGCAATCTGCTGCTGCGCCTGGCCGCCGGGGAGTGCAGGGGAAAAGAAGATGGAGAGTGCCTCCGGCGGCCGGGGGGATGATCCCCCCGGATCCCCCCAAAGGGGGAAAAGGAAATACGGGGTGGTTGCGCTTGCGCACCATCCCGGGGCGGCAGGCCTAAGCCGGCCCCCGGCGGCCTTTCCAACCCCCGGCGGCCAGGGGCAGGATGCACAGTCCCGAAGCCGCCGCGCACACGGCGCACAGCACAAACAGCTTCGGATACCCCGCTCCGGCCGCAAGCAACATCCCGCCGGTCAGCGGACCGACCACATAGCCCGCGTCCATCATGAAAAGCATCAGGTTCATGTTGACCCCGCGCAAATGGGCCGGTGAATGGCTGAACATGACCGCGTTTAAAAGCGGCATGGCAACTCCCAGGCAGAGTCCATAGCCGCCGGCCAGGACCAGGAAGCGCGTGACGCCCGTTGTCGCGGCAAACCCGGCCATCATGCCGGCAAGGCCGAGCAGGGCGGCCAGGAGCAGCGTCTCCTTGGGCAGCCGGTCGTAGAGCGAACCGCCCGCCACCCGCACCGCCATGGACGCGGTCGTCGAGACGGTAAAAAACAGGCCGGGGTCGGCCAGCCCGACTGCCTGGGCAAAGGGCTTCATGTAAAAGAAGACCAGGGTGGTGCTCAAAAAGACGCCCAGATTGGCCAAAAGGATGCGCCGTACGGAAGGCAGGGCCAGATCCTGGCGCAGATCGGCCAGACACGGTCGTCCCGTGCCCGCGACCCCGGCCATGGCCCGGCGGCCCAGGTGTTTGCCAAGAGGCGCAAGCAGGGCGAGGCCAGGCAACACCAGCAGCGAACAGACGGCATAGGCCTGGGCCTCGCCGCCCAGGCGCGGCAACAGCCATTCGGTCAGCGGCGGCATGACGGCATAGGGGACAAGGGCCGACAGGGAAAAATAGCCAAAAGCCCGACCGGCGATCCTCGGGGGGATAACCCTGGCCAAAAGCACGATCACGGCGCTGACCAGACTGACGAAGGCCATGCCGTGGAACAGCCGCACGCCAAGGATGGGTCCGATGCCCCGGGCGAATTGGTAACAGCAAAGAGCCACACCCAGGCCTGTCAAGGCGATCCGGGCCACGGCCAGGGCGTTTCGCGGCGTGACCAGCACCGTTAGCAAAGGCCGCAGGCAAAACCCGGCCAGGGGTTCCGCGCCAAGCAGCACGCCGCGCCAGGCCGGGTCGATGCCCAGGCGCTCCAGATAGCTGGCAAATCCGTAGAAAATGGCGATGTTGCAAAAGCCGAAGGTCGCGGCCAGGGTCAGCACGATGAAGTCGTAGCTGAAAAGCCGATCGCCCGGTTCTTTTTCGGTATCGATCATGGTTTGTCCAACACCTTGCGAAAAGCCCGGGCAAAGGCGTCCATGGCCGGTTCGCCGGCCAGGGTGATCCGAATCCAGTTGGGGAAGCGAAAGCCTGTCATGGTGCGAACCATGACCCCTTCGCGCATGAGCCGGCGGTGGAGCAGGGTGTCGGAGACCGGCGTGCGGACCATGAGGTAGTTGCCTGCGCCGCTGACATGCTCAAGCCCCATCCCGCGGAACAGGTCGCGCAGAAAGTCCCTGGCCTGGCCCACCATGCGCCGGGTGGCCAGGATGTGCCCGGCGTCGTCGGCCAGGGCGGCCGTGGCGGCAAGCTGGCCCAGGGCGTTGACGGAATAGGCGATCTGGGTGCGCCGCACGATGTCCACGGCGGCAAGGGAACCGCACAGATAGCCGACCCGCAGTCCGGCCAAGCCGTACACCTTGGAAAAGGTGCGAAAGACCAGCACGTTGGCATGGCGCTCCAGAACCTCCATGCCGTCGGGGAAATCCGGATCGTCGATGAATTCGCAGTAGGCCTCGTCGAGCACCACCACGGCCCGGCCGTCCAGGGCGGTTACAAAGGCTTCCAGGGTCTGCCGGTTCCACCATGACCCGGTGGGGTTGTTGGGATTGCACACGAAGACGATCTTGGCTCGTCCGGTCGCGGCGGCAAGCATGGCCCCGGGGTCCAGGGCGTGGTCGCGAAGCGGGACCAGCCGGGGCGTCACGCCGGTGAAACGGGCCACCCATTCGTAGACGGCAAAGGTCTTGTCCGCCGTGACAATGGCGTCGCCCTGGGCGCAAAACGCCCGCACCACCGAAGCGATGCTCTCGCACGAGCCGTTGCCCACCAGAAACTGGTCCGGGCTTTTGCCGAACCTGGCGGCCAGGGCCAGGCGCAGGTCATAGGCGTCGCCGTTGGGATAGATGGCGGCGCGCTCCGGGGCGTAGGCGGCCATGGCCTCCCGGGCCAGGGGCGGAGGCCCCAGGGCGTTTTCGTTGTTGTTGAGCCGATGGAGGTGCGACACGCCGTACTGGCGCATGAGCACCGGATCGGGGCGGCTTGGCGTGTAGCTTTCAAATTCCCGGACGTAGGCGGGAACGAGATCAATGAGACCGGACATGCTGCCACACGACCAGATCGCCGTGCCCGCCATGGGGAAGCACGACTTTTGGGGTAAAGCCCGCCCGCAGCAGATCGTCGGCCAAAGCAGCCTCCCAGGCGCGGGAAAGGTCCATGTAAAAGAGTATGTTTACGATTCCCTTGTCCCGCAGGGCGCACACATGGGCGGCCAGATTGTCGGCCATGTCCTCGCCGTCCAGAAATGGCCGCAGTTCCCCCAGATCCCGGTTGCGGTCCAGGGTGCAGCCCAGAAGCGAGACGCGGCGCTCGCGCCCATGCGCCGCTTCGACCGGCAGGATATCCCGGGGCATGGCCAGCCGGTCATAGGCGTCGCGCAAAAACGCCTCAAGGCCCGGCCGGCTCCAGACCGCCATGCCGGTGTCTTCCCGCAGATGACGGAACAGCACCGGCTCGGGGCGGCACGCCCCGTCGCGGCACAGGGCCAGGCAGCCCAGGGACTCAAAGGCATCCGGCGGCACGTCGTCCGTGGCCCGGGAACTCAGGACGATTTCGAATTTGCCCCGGGCCACGGCGGCGATGAACCCGTCGACCAGCAGTCGGGCCACCTCCCCGGCGGCGTCAGGCGGGGTAAAGACAAACGGGCCGGAAAAAAAGAGCGCCCGTTGGCTGCACGGACTCCAGGCGAGCAGGCCGGCCAGCTGTCCGGCCCCGTCAAAGGCCGCCACACAGGCAATCTGCCCGTCCTCGACCCTGTCGGCGAATTTGCCGGGCGTGCGAAAACTCTGCGGACAATGCCAGGCCGGATAGACGGACAGGGCCAAGGCCGCGCCATGGGCCAGTTGAGCCGGATCGGCGCACTCCCGGACGGCATACGGAGGGTGGAGGGCAGCCGGCGGCTTGACCACCGGAGCCGGCGCATAGGCCCGGTCGACTTCGGCTTCGAGTATGAAGCGCTTCTCGCCTTTGTGGTCCAGGTGGAAACGGTCCGCGACCTTCCCGGCCAGCAGCAATCCCAGATCGTGGGACGGTTCGCCATCCGGACAGGCGGTTGCGCCGGCAGTCACGTTGAGCGCGCCTAGGGACAGGGCCGTGGCGGTGAAGGCGAAGGACAGCGTGAGCGCATGCCGTTTGCCGGTCAACGCGGCCTGGATGGGCGTGTCGCTTTCCGCCAGCCCGACCAGGCAGAGGAAAAATTCCTCGACGGTCAATTGGAAACGCAGACTCTCCCGCTGGCCGAAGCACTTGCGCTGGGCCAGGGTTTCGGCGGCAACCGTCAGGACTCGGGCAAAGGCGATATCCGGCGGTATGTCCATTGAGACGCGAAGGGCATCGGCCATGGGGCACTCCGGGAGGCGGATTTCGTCACCGTCCGAGATATTTATAACTCTCTCTAAAAATTAAATTATAATGGAAAATCCCGCACAAGGCAACACGCAAGATGGAACACCGTCCATTGTGGCGCGTCGTCGGGTGCCTGAACGGGCCGGATCGGCGTGGTCGGCAGCCGGTCCACGATTTTCGGCCCTGGCGCAAACGCCTACGCCTGCCGATCCAGCAGTACCCCAAGCGGGAAGTCGCGTGACCAAGTGCCAACGGTAGCGCAAATCAGTGCCAAATCGCGCGCCGCCTCACACTGGCATCATGGCGGACTGTCCGGGCACGTGATCCACAAGGGGGCAGGGGGCAAAATCGGCCCCAAACGCAGAAGGGGTCACCATTTCTGGTAACCCCTTGAAAGATCTGGTGCGCCCGAGAGGATTCGAACCTCTGACCTACGGATTCGTAGTCCGGCGCTCTATCCAGCTGAGCTACGGGCGCGCCGAGAAGGAGGTATTTACGGAAAGACCCCGGAACCGTCAACAGGAAATTTCAATTCATCCCATTTTTTTGAAAATCCCCCAGACGCAGGCGCGGGTTGCCACGGCAGGCGCCGATGCCTTGGATCGTCCAAGAGGATACGCCCGGCAGTCCGGTGCAAACAAAAAGACCGCCCCGGCAGGCCGGAGCGGTCGTGTCGCGCCAAGCGGACAGGCGTCGGCTACTCGCTGACCACCTCGGCCTTCTCGATCACCACCGGGGCGACCGGCACGTTCTCGTGGAAACCCTTGGTCATGGTCGGCACGGCCTTGATGGCGTCCACCACTTCCTTGCCCGACACCACCTTGCCGAACACCGCGTAGCCCCAGCCCTGCGGGTTCTTGCCGGTGTGGTCCAGGAAGCCGTTGTCGGCCACGTTGATGAAAAACTGGGCCGTGGCCGAATGCGGATCGCCGGTGCGGGCCATGGCCACGGTGTAGGCCTGGTTTTTCAGACCGTTGTCGGCTTCGTTCTGGATCGGGGCGTCCGTGGCCTTTTCCTTCATGGACTTGTCCATGCCGCCGCCCTGGATCATGAAACCGTTGATCACGCGGTGGAAAATCAGGCCGTCGTAGTGGCCCTTTTTCACGTAGTTCAGGAAATTGGCCGTGGTGGCCGGAGCCTTTTCCTTGTCCAGCTCGATGACGATATCGCCTTTGTTGGTCGTCAATTTGACCATCGGATTGCCTCCCTTGGCCCAGGCGGCGGACAAGCCTCCCAGGGTTACGGCCAGAGCGCAGCACAGCGTGAGAATCACCCGCGACCAGTTCATCCGGCCTTTTGAAACCATTTCGTCAACCTCCAAAAAAAGTTTTACCGCCCTATGAGAATTTTTCAATTTCGTCGAGCCCAAAAATAACCGGCTTCAACCGTTGCCAATTTTCTCGGTTCGCGTCAATGATCACGACAATTTCCATTCTTTCTCCATGCCGAGGACAAAAGCGAGTCAACCATGGGACGTAATCGAGTCGTTGTCTACCCGGACTGGTGCAAGGGCTGCGGCATCTGCGCCGCGTTTTGCCCCAAAAAAGTGCTTGCCGTCGGAGCCGACGGCAAGGCCCATGTCGTCAATGAGGAGGCCTGCGTCAACTGCGGCTTTTGCCAGCCGCACTGCCCGGATTTCGCCATCGTGGTGATCCCGGAAAACGGCGCGCCGCAGACGTCTGAACCGGCCGCGACCGACGCCAAGGAGGCTACCCCGTGACCGCCCCGCGCAAAAAACGCCGCGAAGCCTTTCTGCTCGGCAACGAGGCCGTGGTCGAAGGGGCGCTCGCCGCCGGATGCTCCTTCTACGCCGGCTATCCCATCACGCCGTCCACGGAAATCATGGAAAGCATGGCCAAGCGCCTGCCCCATGTCCCGGACGGGGTCTTTCTCCAGATGGAAGACGAGATCGCCTCCATGGGCGCGGTCATCGGCGCGTCGCTGGCCGGGCGAAAGGCCATGACCGCCACCTCCGGGCCGGGGTTCTCGCTCATGCAGGAACAGATCGGCTATGCCGCCATGACCGAGACGCCGCTGGTGCTGGTGGACGTCATGCGCGGCGGGGCCAGCACGGGCCTGCCGACCTCGCCGGGCCAGGGCGACGTGCAGCAGGCCAGGTGGGGGGCGCACGGCGACCATCCCATCATCGTGCTGTCGGCCACCGACGTGCCCGAGTGCGTGGAGATGGCCGTGACCGCCTTTAATTTCGCCGAGAAATACCGCACCCCGGTCATTTTGCTGCTGGATGAAATCACCGCCCACACCCGGGAAAAAATCTCCCTGCCCGAACCCGGCGATTTCGAGATTTTTTCCCGCCTCACCCCGACCATGCCGCCGGAGTGGTACAAGCCCTACGAGGAAACCATGCGCGGCGTGCCGCCCATGCCGCCCATCGGCTCGGGCTACCGCTTCCACGTCACCGGCCTGGCCCACGATCCCCTGGGCTTCCCCACCAGCCGCCCCGAGGAAGTCCGGGCTTTGACCGAACGGCAGTTTCGCAAGATCGACCGGTTCTTCGAGGACATCCAACTCGTGGAGCATGTCGCGACCGCCGACGCCGAGGTGGTGGTCATCGCCTACGGCTGCGTGGCCCGCTCGGCCCGCCTGGCCGTGAAGCAGGCCCGGGAAGCCGGCGTACGGGCCGGGCTGCTGGTGCTCAAGACCCTGTACCCCTTCCCGCGCCGCCATGTGGAGCCGCTGCTGCGCTCCTGCCGGCTGGCCGTGGTGCCGGAGCTCAACATGGGGCAGCTCTCGCGCGAGGTCAAACGGGTCAACGAGGGGCACACCACCGTGCGCACCATCAACCGCATCGACGGACAGATCATAACGCCCTCCCAGATTCTTAAGGAGATCGCGTGACATGGCTGAAATCACCCAGCTTATCCATCAGTATCTGCGGCACAACAAGAAGTTCCCGCTGGTCTTTTGCCCGGGTTGCGGCCACGGCATCGTGCTGGGGTCGCTGGTGCGCGGCGTCCACGCCCTGGGGCTTAACAAGGACGACGTGGTCATCGTGGCCGGCATCGGCTGTTCCGGGCGCATCGCGGCCTACGTGGATTTCAACACCGTCCACACCACCCACGGCCGGGCGCTGACCGTGGCCACCGGCATCAAGATGGCCAACCCGAAACTCACCGTCATCGCGGTCATGGGCGACGGCGACGCCTTTTCCATCGGCGGCAACCACCTCATCCACGCCGCCCGGCGCAACATTGGCGTCACGGCGCTGGTGCTCAACAACTTCATCTACGGCATGACCGGCGGCCAATGCTCGTCCACCACCCCCGAGGGGGCCTATTCCCACACCAGTCCCATGGGGCAGTTGGAAAGCGCCTTTGACATCGTGGAATTGACCAGGGCGGCCGGGGCGGCCGGGGTGTCCCGGGGCACGGTCTACCACGTCAAGGAACTCGACGCATTGGTGGCCGACGCGATTTCCCGGCCGGGATTCAACCTGGTCGAGGCGCTGACCCCGTGCTTCACCCAGTATGGCCGGGGCAACGGCTTCAAAAGTGCGGTGGACATGTTCAAATGGCTCAAGTCCTCCTGCCTGCCGCTGGAGCGCTACGAGAAGCTGGAGGACAGGACCGGCAAGCTCCCCATCGGCACGTTCGTGCGCCGCGACATCCCCGGGCTGGAGACGCGCTACGCCGCCATGTGCGAGGGACTGCGGCGCAAGAAGGGAGGTGCGGCATGAGCGGGGCGGACAGCGCAAGCAGCGCCACTGGCGGCAAAGGGACGGCCAACGGTAATGGGAACGGCAACGGCCAGACCCTGGCCCGCTACGAAATCCGGCTGTCCGGTCTCGGCGGCCAGGGCATCCTGACCATGGGCAAGCTGCTTGGCCAGGCCCTGGCCCTGGGGCACGGCTACTACGTCACCCAGACCCAGAGCTACGGCCCCGAGGCCCGTGGCGGGGCCAGCCGGTCGGATCTGGTGGTCAGCTCCGAGCCCATCAGCTACCCCAAGACCGAATACCTCGATTTGCTGGTGGCCCTGTCCCAGGAGGCGGCGGCCAGCTACTATTCCTATCTCAAGCCCCGGGGCACGCTGCTCCTCGATTCCGAGCTGGTGCGCCAAAGCCCCACCAACGCCTTTCTGGGACTGCCCTTTACGAGGCTTGCCCGGGAGAAGGTGGGGGTGGCGCAGGCCACCAACGTGGTGGCCCTGGGCGCTGTGGCCTATCTGCTCCCCTTTGCCCGCATCGAGGCCATGCGCAAGAGCTTGCGAGCCGCCTTGCCGGAAAAAATCCGCGAGGCCAACCTCAAGGCCCTCAATCTTGGCTATCAGGAAGCCAAAAAACGGCTCGGCCAGCCCATCGCCCTGCCGGACCCGGACGGTGAGGACGAGGCCAACGGGGCGCGTATGGACCTGACCGACATCATGGCCGAGGACTGAGCCGGTCCGGCCGGGAGGACGGCCCGTCGTCCCGGCCGGCGCGACAAGGGATCGCCGCTGACACGGCGTGGAAACAGGAGACTCCTCTCGACTGTCCCGACCATGGCCCCTGGACGCAAGAAATCGCTGCCGACCCGGCGGGACGGATCGGGCGTGGTCGCGTTGAACGCGCGTATGCCGTTGACCTGGTAATGGGATTCCAAAGGGCGACAGCCCTTTGGCCGCCGGAGGCTTCCCTCCCTGCCTCGTGTATGCAACCCTTTGAGGAGTGCGCCATGCTGCTGACCGAACACGCCGGGAAGACGCTTCTGGCCGAGGCAGGCATCGCCACGCCGCCGGGCGTCGTGCTCGAACCCGGCGATCTGCCCGACTTTGTTCCGCCTTTTTCCGGCCCGTACTATCTCAAGGCCCAGATCCTCTCCGGCGGCCGGGGCAAGGCCGGGGGCGTGGCCCGCCTGGAGGACGCCGCCGGTCTGGCCGCGGCGGCGGGCGACCTGTTTGGCCGGTCCTTCGGCGGCGTCACACCCCCGTTTCTGCGCCTGGAGGCGGCCGTTGCCCACGAGCGGGCCGTGTATCTCTCCCTTGGCGTCTCGCGCCAGCGCAAGGGCTACTGCCTGACTCTCGGCCGGCAAGGCGGGGTGGAGGTGGAGTCCCTGGCCGGCACGCCGGAGCTGCTCGTCCTGGACGTGCCGCCGTCCCTTGCCTGTCCGCCCTGGCTGGCCCGGGCCGCCTTTTTTCATCTGGGCCTGGGGAAGGACGCCTGGCCGGCCTTCGAGGCCCTGCTTGCCCGGTTGTTTGGCCTTGTGGCCGACAACGGACTGCTTTTGGCCGAGATCAATCCCCTGGCCGTCACGGCCGAAGGCGGGTTCGTGGCCCTGGACGCCAAGCTGATCGTCGACGACAACCTGGCCCGGCTGCGCCCGAAGCTGGCCCGGCTGGCCGACGATCGTTTCGCCACTCCGGCCGAGCGCCGGGCCGCTGCCCACGACCTGTCCTTCGTGAGCCTGGCCGGCCGGGTGGGGCTTGTCGCCAACGGCGCGGGCCTGGCCATGGCCACCATGGACGCCCTGGGCGCGGCCGGGCTGCCGGCGGCCAACTTCCTCGATTTCGGCGGCACGGCCGATGCGGCGCGCTTGCGGGCGGCCTTTGACCTGCTGTTTGACGACCCGGCCGTCGAGGCCTGCTGCGTCAACATGTACGGTGGCATCCTGTCCTGCGCCGACGTGGCCGAGGCCCTGATCACGGCCCTTGGCGACGCGCCGGCCCGGCCGCTGGTGGTGCGTTTCGCCGGCAACGCGGCCAAGGCCGGTTCGGATCGGCTGCGCGCCCTGGGGGCGGCCAACGTGCGGGTGGCCGACGACATGGACGAGGCCGTGGCCTTGCTGTCCGAATGCCTTGTTCCGGGACAGATGCGGACGCCGACCGTCCACCCCCCGGCGGCCTGTCCCGAGGCGCGCGGTTCCCGGGAGCCGCCGCGATTTGGGGGCGCGGGCCAGGGGTGGGCCTGTGCCCGACTGCCGGGCCTGCTCGATTTGGGGCCGGACTCCGGCGTGCTGGTGCAGGGCCTCACCGGTCGGGCCGGCCGCGCCCATGCCCGGCGCATGCGGGCCTACGGGGTTACGGTGGCCGCCGGGGTCACGCCGTTTCGCGGCGGGGGCGAGGTGGACGGCACGCCGGTCTACGACACCGTGGCTGAGGCGGTGGCCAACCACGACATCGCGCTCTCGCTCATTTTCGTGCCGGCGGCCGGGGCGGCCGATG
>JBKICS010000008.1:0-4587 GCA_046567015.1 Acidobacteriota bacterium
CGGGCCGATCTGATAGAGCTTGGCCCGGCCCGAGGCCACCAGGTAAAATGCCTCGCCGGAATCGTCCCGGGCCGCGATCAGTCCGCCCGGGCCATGAGCGGTCACCAGCGCTCCGGCCGCCAATCTGGCCAGCCGGGCCTCGGGCAGGCCGCCGAAAAACGGCAGCGAGCGCAACAACACCATCCGCTCGGTCAAATCCATGCCTTCCCCTTTGTCGGCCCCATCCGGGCACGGCCCCGGCCACCACCTCCGTGGCGACCTTTCCCCTCCGGCGTCAAGGGAAATACGCCCGGCCTTGATCGACATCAATGCCGCCGGCCGTCCCCTCCCGTATATCCCGGGCATCCGGCCAGCGCCGGCAAGGAGCTTTCGGCATGAACAGACGCGCCTTCTTAAAAACCCTCGGCACCGGCGGCGCCGTCCTGGCCGCGCCGACCGCCGCCACGACCCTGCTCGCCCGGGACGCCTCGGCCGCATCCGGCGGACCGCTCGCCACCCTCTACGACCTGTCCAAATGCATCGGCTGCGGCGCTTGCGTGGCCGCCTGCCGCGACGCCCACGCGGCCGATTACCCCGAACCCAAAAAGCCCTTCCCCAAAATGTACCCGGCACGGGTCAAGGCCGAGGACTTCTCGGACAAGCGCGACATCGACGACAGGCTTACGCCCTACAACTGGCTGTTCATCCAGTCCGCCGAGGTCACGGTGAACGGCAAGCCCGTCAGCGTCAACATCCCCCGGCGTTGCATGCATTGCAGCCATCCGCCCTGCGTGGAACTGTGCCCCTGGGGCTCGGCCGTGCGTCACGACGACGGCGCCGTGGCCATCGACCCCAAGATCTGCCTCGGCGGCTCCAAATGCCGTTCGGTATGTCCCTGGCACATCCCCCAGCGCCAGACCGGCGTCGGGCTCTACCTCGACCTCCTGCCCGCCTTTGCCGGCAACGGCGTCATGTACAAATGCGACCGCTGCCACACCCGCGTGGCCGCCGGCGGCAAACCGGCCTGCCTGGAAGCCTGCCCGCAAAACGTCCAGAGCATCGGCCCGCGCTCGGAAATCCTCGCCGCCGCCAAGGCCCTGGCCAAGTCCACCAACGGCTTCATCTACGGCGAAACCGAAAACGGCGGCACCAATACCCTCTACGTCTCGCCCGTGCCCTTTGCCGAACTCGACGCCGCCCTGGACAAAGGCCCCGGCCGGCCGGGACTGCACGCCGCCGCCGACGTCATGGGCAAGGAACAAAACCTGGCCACGACCGTGCTGCTCGCCCCCCTGGCCGGCATCGCCGCCGGGGTGCTGCGCCTGACCAACCGCGTCAAAACCGCTGTCCGCAAGGAGGACGACCATGCCTGATCGGCTCTTCCCCCGCTGGCAAAAACGCCTGCTCCTTTTTGCCGCTCTGGGCCTGGCCCTGACCGGCATGGGACAAATGCCCATCTTTTCGCGCTACTCCATCGCCGATCTGCCCGGCCTCTCCTGGCTCGGCAACTTCCAGATCACCGCCGCCCTGCACCTGGCCCTGGCCGCCTTGCTGCTGTTCGTCCTGGCTGTCTTTGCCACGACCTGGATCACGGCGGGCAGAGTCCGCCCGCGCCTGACATCGGCCGGTCGGCAGCGCGCCGTCATCTATGGAGCACTGGCGCTGACGGGAATCGTACGCGTGCTGCAAAACGGGTCCGCGCCGCTGGTTGGGCCGATGCAGGTGCGCTACCTGGATTGGACGCACCTGGGGCTGGCCATGGCGCTGCTGGTGTTTGCGGTCTGGAAGGGACGGAAACCGGCCGTGGCGGTGGTGGAGGTGCGGTGAGTGGAGAGAGAAGAAAAGGCGAAAGAAAGCCTCCGGCGGCCGGGGGGATGATCCCCCCGGACCCCTGCAATTGGAGAAATTCTTCAAGGGGATATTGACGTTGGTTGGCGATCCGGCCGCCTCATCTTCCCTCGGGCCAACCGCCCGACGACGCCGCCCCCAGCCTGCCCGACCAATCCCCAGGTCAGGGGTCCGGGGGGCTGAGCCCCCCGGCCGCCGGAGGCTTTCTTCCGTCTTCGCTCTACCAATTCTCGGGCGCGATCTCGAAGTAGGCCTGCGGGTGTTCGCAGGCCGGGCATTTGTCGGGCGCGTGGTCGCTGTCCATGGGGTAGCCGCAGTTGCGGCAGCGCCAGGTCACCTTGCCGTCGCGTTTGAACACCTTGCCGGCTTCGATGTTGTCGGCCAGCGTGGCGAAGCGGCGCTTGTGGAAGCCTTCGGCCTTGGCGATGTGCGTGAAGGTGGCGGCCACTTCGGGGTAGCCTTCCTCGCGGGCGATGGCGGCGAACGAGGGGTACATGTCGTTTTCCTCGTGGGATTCGCCGCCGGCGGCTTCGCGCAAGTTGGCCACGGTGTTGCCGATGACCCCGGCCGGGAAGGCGGCGGTGATTTCCACGTCCCCGCCTTCGAGGTATTTGAACAGCCGTTTGGCGTGTTCTTTTTCCTGGTCGGCGGTTTCGGTGAAGATGGCGGAGATCTGCTCGTAGCCTTCTTTTTTGGCGGCCGAGGCGAAGTAGGTGTAGCGGTTTCTGGCCTGCGATTCGCCGGCGAAGGCGGTCAGGATATTCTTTTCGGTCTTGGAGCTCTTGAGCGATTTCATACGTCCTCCATTCCCAGTGTCTGGGGGGACTGCTTGCCCCGAGAGGGGCTTTGTACTGTGCAAAACCGATTTGTACGCCAAGGTCTTCGCCAGGCACAAGCAGTATCTGCCTGTGTGTTCGACGGAAAACTGTAACGAAAAAGAATTGTGTAGCCGTTACGAAAAAAATTGCAGACTTTAGTGCCTGTCGTGTACCTTTTGCATGGCTTCAACAAGCGGGCCGAGGTCCGGTCTGAGGTTTATGTCGTGCACGTCGATGAACCGGATGATGCCTTGTTTGTCCACCAGGATAAGGGCCCGTTCGGCCACGCCGTCGCTGCGCAGGATGCCGAGTTTCTTGGCCAGGCCGCCGTGGGGCCAGAAATCCGAGGCCACGGGGAACCACAGGCCGCCCATTTCCCGGGTCCAGGCGAACAGGGTGGGGATGTTGTCCACGGAAATGCCGACCAGGGCGGCGTCGTTTTCCTCGAAGATGTCCCGGGCGATGTTGTAGCCCGGCCATTGGCCCGAGCACACCGGGGTCCAGGCGGCCGGCACGAAGGAGAGCACCAGGTTTTTCTTGCCGAGGTAATCGGACAGGCGCACCCGGGAGCCGTCGATGGCGGGCAGGTCGAAGTCGGGCATGGGGTCGCCGACCTGGACGGCCAGCACGCTGTCGGTGGGCGGCAGCTTGGGCACCTGGTAGATGTTGCCGGCCAGGGACGCCGAGGCGGCGGCCGAGGCGGCGGCCGGCGCGGCCGCAAGCAGCGCCGCGAGGAGCAGGACCGAGGCGAAGTGGCGCATGGGCGTTCCTTGGGGTGGCGGTGGGGGGCTAGAGCCCGGCCTTGGCCGTGACGGCGGCGAGGAATTCTGTCGGGGAGTGGATGAGGCCGAGATGGGTGTGGACGATCTCGTAGCCGGCGGGCTTTTTGCGCAGCACGTAGAAAAAGGGCGTGCCCACCTGGCCGATCCGCTGGTGCACGGCGAAAGAGGAATCCGAGAACAAGGCGAAGGGCACGTTGTACTTCTTGCGGAAGATTTCCACTTCCGTGTCGGAGTTGCCGGCTCCGATGCCGATGATCTTGATGCGTCCGCCCAGGTTCTGCTTGTCGATCAGGGACTGCAACTGGTTGATGTTGGGGGCTTCGCGTTGGCAAAACGGGCAGTACATGCTGAAGATTTCGACCACGAGCACGTCCGCGTCGATTTTGTTGATGGGGGTGGGGCCGGCCTGGGCGATACCCAGGCTCGCCGCCAGTTCCGGGGAGAGGTTGCCGACGAGCGGCACGTCGGGAAAGGTCGTGCCGACGGCGAGCGGCTTGGCTCCCGGGGCTTCGGAGGCTTCGACGGCCAGGGCCTGGGCCGAGCCGGCCAGAACGAGGGTCAGGGCGACGAGGCCCGCGAGCAGTGTTTTCATGGATTCTCCCGTGCGGCGAATGAAAGCGGCGTCAGGCCGCCATTTCCCTTCATACGCATTTCCCGGCCCGGGGCCAAGGGGCTCAGGCGATTTTGGCCGCGTCCATGGCCTGGCGCAGGTCGGCGATGATGTCGGCGGCGTCCTCGCAGCCCACCGACAGGCGCACCAGGGTGTCGGAGACGCCGATGGCCAGGCGGGCTTCACGCGGCATCTTGGCGTGGGAGGTGACGGCCGGGAAGCAGGCCAGGGATTCGATGCCGCCCAGGCTCACGGCTTCGAGCACCAGTTCCAGGCGATCCATGAAGGCCCGGGCGATCACGGGCGAGCAATCGAGTGCAAAGGACAGCATGCCGCCGAAGCCGTGCATCTGGCGCCTGGCCAGGTCGTGGCCGGGATGGCCCGACAGGCCCGGGTAGTTGACGGCGGCCACGCCCCGTCGACCGGCCAGGAACTCGGCCACGGCCTGGGCGTTTTCGTTGTGTCGCGCCATGCGCAGGGCCAGCGTCTTCATGCCGCGTTCGAGCAGGTAGCAGTCGTAGCTGTTAAGCGTCTGGCCGAAGTTGACGGC
>JBKICS010000009.1:0-10314 GCA_046567015.1 Acidobacteriota bacterium
TGGAATCGGAGATGTCGGGCAGGATGGTGGCGGCTACGCCGAAGTCGGCCAGGATATCCTTCAAATGGCGCAGATCGGCCGGCGAGACCAGCCCGGGCATGAGGTTGACCCGGCGCTCGGGAGCGGCCTTTTCCGTCACCAGCTGTCCGGCCAGGGCGGCCACGGCGGCGTGCCAGCCTTCCATGTGGGTGCCGGAGTAGCTCGGGGTGGACACATGGACGATCTCGGGCAGAGGCAGGTCGGCGAATTCCTTTTTAAATTCAGCCAAAAGCCGGGGCACGTCGTCGCCGATGGTTTCGGTTAAGCAGGTGGTGGCCACGCCGACCACCGAGGCCCCGTACTTGCTCATGACGTTTAAGATGCCCTTCTTGAGATTCGGGCCGCCGCCGAAGACCGCCTGCTTTTCGCCCAGCGCCGAGGAGGCGATGTCCATGGGCTCGCGGAAATGGCTGATGATGTAGCGGCGCATGTAGGTGGCGCAGCCCTGGGAGCCGTGCAGGAAGGGGATGGCCCCTTCCACGCCCCGAAAGGCCAGGGAAGCGCCGAGCGGCGTGCACAGCTTGCAGGCGTTGGTGGTGGAGACGTAGGGCGAGTCGCTCATATGGCCTCCTTCTGTTCGGACGCGGCCTTGGCCATGGCCTCGCGGCGGGGGACGAACCGCCAGATGGGGCTGGTGGCCGAGGCGTGGACTTCGCGGGCGAAGTTGAGCATGCCGATGAAGCCTTCCAGGGCTTCCTTGCGCTCATGGTTGTGGTCGCAAAAGCCGACCCCGAGCTTGTGGGCGATGGGGCGTTCCTTGACGCCGCCGACGAAGAGGTCGACGTCGAGTTCCTTGACGTACTTGGACAGCTCCAACGGGTTGGAGTCGTCCACGATGACCGTGCCCGGATCGCAGATGGCGGCCAGTTCCTCGTAGTCTTCCTTGGTGCCGGTCTGGGAGCCGACCAGCACCACCTGCATGCCCAGGTGGCGGAAGGCCTTGATGAGCGAAAAGGCCTTGAACGCGCCGCCGACGTAGATGGCGACCTTCTTGCCTTCGAGATCCTTGCGGTACTGCTTGAGCTGGGGCAAAAGCGCCGCCAGCTCCTCGCGCACCACCTGCTGCGTGCGTTCCACGATGCCCGGGTCGCGGTCCTTGAAATGTTCGGCCACGGCGTAGAGCGATTCGGCCATGTCCTCGATGCCGAGATATGAGGCCCGGATGAACGGGATGCCGTATTTTTCCTGCATCATCTTGGCCAGTTCCATGGTGGCCCCGGAGCACTGCACGACGTTTAGGGCCGCGCCGTGCGCCCGGCGGATGTCGTCCACCCGGCCGTCGCCGGTGATGTTGGCCACGGTCGTAACACCCATGCGCTTGAAGTAGTCGCGGATGATCCAGATTTCCCCGGCCAGGTTGAAGTCGCCCAGGATGTTGATGGACACGGGGCTGACGTCTGTTATGTCGCCGGTGCCGGTCAGGGTGAACATGGCCTTGCAGGCGGCGCTATACCCTTCGCGCTTGTTGCCCTTGAACCCTTCCGACTGGACCGGGATGACCGGGATGCCGGTGGCGGCGGCCACGTCCCGGCAGACCGCGCCCACGTCGTCGCCGATGATGCCGACGATGCAGGTGGCGTAGACGAAGGCGGCCTTGGGCTTGTAGCGCTCGATCAGTTCGAGCAGGGCGGCCTTGAGTTTTTTCTCGCCGCCGAAAATGACGTCTTTTTCCTGGAGGTCGGTGGAAAAGCTCAGGCGGTGCAGTTCCGGTCCCGAGGACAGCGCGCCCCGGATGTCCCAGGTGTAGACGGCGCAGCCGATGGGTCCGTGAACCAGATGCAAGGCGTCGGCAATGGGGTAGAGCACCACCCGCGAGCCGCAAAACACGCAGGCCCGCTGGGACACGGCCCCGGCCAGACTGTCGCGGTTGCAGGCCAGCTCGAAGGGCCCCTCGCCTGTGCGGTGGATCTGATCCTGCCGTTCCTCGAAAATCGCCTGTTCCATGAACGCTCCTTTCCCTGTCGCCAAACGACTGGGCATTCGTGACTCTACAAGGAGCGTGCCAGAGTGTAACTGCCTGAAACTGTGTGATTAACTTGAAGCGGCCTGTGTCGCGACACAAAAATGTACGGCGACTCCCGACGAAATTGTAGAAAATCGGGACTGGCCGCGCTAGTTTTTCGCAGAGTTGGCCCCTGGGCCTGTTTTGGCCTTTCCCGGGCCGCGAATCACCGCCGGGCCGGCTCAAACCTCCCGTGTAACCGGCTTACGCGCGGCAATTGGCGGGAATAGAATATTCTGTCAATTTTGACATAACACAGCAAGGCGGCTACAGACCTGAGGCAAATCCCCGCCATTGGGCGGTCGTATTTCGGGGGAGAACAGAATGCTTAAGGATATGAGCCTGTTTCGACAGGCGTGTTGCATCGGCGGCCAGTGGGTGGGAGCCGACGACGGCGCGACCATCGCCGTGGACAATCCGGCCACCGGCGAGATCCTGGGCCAGGTGCCGCGCTGCGGCCGGGCCGAGACCGCCCGGGCCATCGAGGCGGCGAGGCTCGCCTGGCCGGCGCTTCGGGCCATGACCGCCTTGCAGCGGGCCGATCTGCTCCTGCGCTGGCACGACCTGATCCTGGCTAGCAAGGACGATCTGGCCCGGCTCATGACCCTGGAGCAGGGCAAGCCGCTGGCCGAGGCCGCTGGCGAAATCAGCTACGGCGCGAGCTTCATCCGCTGGTTCGCCGAAGAGGCGCGCCGGGCCTACGGCGACGTGATCCCGGCCAACGTGGCCGGCCGGGCGATCCTGGTGACGCGCGAGCCGGTGGGGGTGTGCGGCATCGTCACGCCCTGGAATTTTCCCATGGCCATGATCGGGCGCAAGGTCGGACCGGCCTTGGCCATGGGGTGCCCGGTGGTGGTCAAGCCGGCCTCCCAGACGCCCTTTTCCGCCCTGGCCCTGGGCGAACTGGCCCTGCGCGCCGGCATTCCGGCCGGGGTGGTCAACATCGTCACCGGCAATGCCCGGGCCATCGGCGCGGAACTGACCGAGAATCCGACGGTGCGAAAGCTGAGTTTCACCGGCTCCACCGAGGTCGGCAAGATGCTCATGGCCCAAAGCGCCGCCACGGTGAAAAAAGTGTCCATGGAACTGGGCGGCAATGCGCCGTTTTTGGTCTTCGACGATGCCGACCTCGACGCCGCCATCGCCGGGGCCATGGCCAGCAAGTACCGCAACTCCGGCCAGACCTGCGTGTGCGCCAACCGTTTCTATGTCCAGACCGGCATCCACGACGCCTTCGTGGCCCGGCTGGCCGAGGCCGTCGGCAAACTCGCGGTTGGCAACGGGCTTGAGCCCGGAGTCAACCAGGGGCCGCTCATCGACGCCAAGGCCATGGACCGGATGCAGGTCCAACTCGCCGACGCCCTGGCCAAGGGCGGGCGCATCGTCTGCGGCGGCAAGCCCCATCCGCTTGGCGGCAACTTTTTCGAGCCGACCATCATCGCCAATGCCGGCAAGGACATGGCCTTCGCCCGGGAGGAGATCTTCGGGCCGCTGGCCCCGGTTTACCGCTTCGCGACCGAAGCCGAGGCCGTCGCCCTGGCCAACGACACCGAATACGGCCTGGCCTCCTACCTCTATACCCGCGACATCGGCCGGGTCTTCCGAGTGTCCGGGGCGCTCGAATACGGTATGGTGGGCGTCAACGAGGGCATCATCTCCTGCGCCGAGGCCCCGTTCGGCGGGGTCAAGGCAAGCGGCGTCGGCCGGGAAGGCTCGCGCTACGGCATGGATGAGTATTCGGTCATGAAATACATCTGCCTGGGCGGTCTGGCCGGCTAGAGCGACGAAGACGGTGAAGGCAGGAAGAGTGCCTCCGGCGGCCGGGAGCCTGAGGCCCCCGGACCCCCCACATGGAGAAAGGGGTTAAAGGGGGGCTTGGCCAGGGGCGGCAAGCTGGTCGGTTTGTGGACCGGGCAAGCCGGCGGAGGCGCTGGACGCGGACCACTGTTGCTTCGGCAACGGGAGGAGGGCGCCCGGCCCCTCCCTGAAGGGGAGACGAGACGTTGTGGTGAGCGGTTGCGGCTGGGCTGGGCGCAGGCACTGGACGACAGCGCGAAGGCGCAGCCATTGGCAATGAAAAACGCGGCGGTCCGGGAACACCGGGCCGCCGCGTCGTTGCCTGCGGGGGCGAAGCGTCGGCGATCAGGCCATGGCAGCGGCCTCGGCCGCTTCGTAGCCCTCCACCAACTCTTTGAAAAGGTCGGCCACGGACATGATGCAGTCCACCCGCCAGGCGTTCTGCCCGGCAAAGGCGAAGCCGTGGCGCAGCCGGCCCTTCTTGGCGTTGGCCAGGGCCAGGGTGATGCAGTAGGGGGCCTTGGCGTAGTCGCAGGTGTGGATGCAGCGGTAGGGGCACCGGGCCGGGGTCTTTTCCCCTTCGGCGGCCAGATCCAGGAATTCGTTGTGCAGGGCGCGTCCCGGCATGCCCACCGGGCTTTTGATGATGACCACGTCCTTTTCGGTGGCGTCGATGTAGCTCTGTTTGAAACGCTCGTCGGCGTCGCATTCGTAGGTGGCCACGAACCGGGTGCCCATCTGGACGCCGGCCGCTCCGAGCTTGATGAAGCGGAGGATGTCGGCGCCGGTATAGACGCCGCCGGCGGCAATGACCGGGATGGGGTTGCCGTTGGGCGCGGCGTAGGGAGCGACCCCGGCCACGACTTCGGTGACGAGGCGTTCCAGGACAAAGTCGGGATCGTCGATCTGCTCGGCCTTGAAGCCCAGATGCCCGCCGGCCAGCGGCCCTTCCACCACGAAGGCGTCCGGTGTGCGGCCAAAGCGCGACAGCCATTTCTTGCACAGGATGACGGCGGCCCGGGCCGAGGACACGATGGGCACGAGTTTGGTGCGCGCGCCTTCGGGCAGGTGTCCGGGCAGGTCAAGCGGCAGTCCGGCTCCGGAGAAGATGGCGTCCACGTTTTCGCGGATGGCCGTTTTGACCAGTTCGGCGAAGTTGGCCATGGCCACCATGATGTTGACGCCGATGGCTCCGCCCGGGGCGGCAGCCTTGGCTGTCCGGATCTCCTCGGCCAGCACCCGGTTGTTGGCCTCGACGTAGTTCGAGGCGAAATCGGGTTCGTTCATGCCGATGCCGGCCGCCGAAATGATGCCGAAGCCGCCGGCGGCGGCCACGGCCGAGGCCAAGCCGGAAAGCGAGATCCCCACGCCCATGCCGCCTTGGATGACGGCCCTGGGGATGGTGAGGTCGCCGATAGTTAGGGAAGGAAACGACAAAGGGGCTCCGAATGTTGCAGATGGGGGGCGCAATTGCCTGTCCTCCCGGGGGAGGGCCCTTGGGCTCACGGGAAAGTGTGCTTCCGTGGCGGTTGTGTATCAATCTTTACGATTGGACGCAAACCACCGTCCTCCCTGGGAGAGAGTGGTCCGGGCACGGCACGACGAACACGTGAAAACGCCCTGTTCGCGCGATGCAAAGGGCCGTCGCGACCGGAGCTAAAGCCGCCCCGCCGCCACAGCCCATAATGCTTCCGGGCTTGCCGGCCGGGCCGGAAAGCCGCCGAAGCCGCCCATATACCGCCATGAATGCCATTCTGGCAATGCCAGGATTTGCCCTTTCGCGCCTGTCGTCTGACGAATCATTTCGGCCCCTTCTGCGTTTGATTTATTTAGTTAATGATCAAGCCTTGTTACGTGTTCATTGGACGGTGCGCTTTGCGGGAGGCCCCTGTGAGGTCGCGCGGCCAGGCGTTTCCGGGAAGGGTGGACAGGGGGCATGACGCGCTGCCCGACGCGGCAGAGTCCAGACTGCCGGCAGGGCTGTCAGGGTATGCCGGGAGCGGATCGTCCCTCCCTTTCCCGGAGCTGCGGCCTCAAATGAAGGACGGGAGACCGTAGCGCCGGATCGCTCCCCCTGCCCGGGCGCTGCTTTCCCCCTTGGGCGCACCGGACAGGGGAGAGACCGTCGGGGGTGGGCGAGTCGTCCGTCGGACGGCCATGGACGCCTGGGCACCTCAAAGCCTGGGGACATGGACGATGGCGCAGTGTCCCGAAGCGGCCTGTGAATGGGGGGGCGTGAAGCGGCGAGGGGCCGAGACCCTCGGGCGGATGCCGCAAGGGGCTGATGCGACGGGTGGCCTGCGCCGAGGAGCAGTCAGCGGCGACGGCTGGGTTGGAGCAACGGGCGGGCAGGCGATGGGCGGGTGCTGCTCGGGCGTCGTGCGAGCAACGGGCGGGCGACGGTCGGGAGGGCGTCGGATGGACAGAGGTTGCGTTGCGTTGGCGGCGCGTCGATTTGTGAAGAAATTATCATAACGGAATGGTTTCGCGGAGCCGGTTTTGCATCCATTCGTGAAGGGATTCCTGAAGCCGCTGGCGGCGTTGCCGGAGTCGGGCAACGTGAAATTTTTATATTATCTTGTTATTTTGGATAGTTATTTTGTTGAGATGATGAATTCCGGTCGTCGGGGAGCCGTTTTCCGCGGTGGTGGTCTGGCGCAGGGCGGAAGGATTTGATACAATAAGGTAAATTTTTCTCCCTTGACGGGTCTGCGGAGGAAGGGATATAAGCAACCGGCTTTGCGTGTTACGGTTCTTTGAAAGCATGGCACGAGCTGCTCAATTTTCCCCGGGTGCAAACTGGTGTGATACGCCACAATACAAGTTACATTTAATTTTTTGATGTAATAAAGCATAGTGTACGGTCTTATGTAATGTAAATGTGTTGTAAGCGCATGATGAATTCATTTTGTCTTTCCTGTAAAGCATCGAATTCGACAATGGCACTTAAAAATATATTCCGTTTGAATCTGTTTTTTGCTGCATAAATGTGCATTGCTGACTAGCCAATGTATTCTACAGTCTTGTTGAGATCGGAATTTTTTGTTATTTCGACTGTTTTTGTTCTCGAAAATCCAAGTAGACGTGCGTGTTTGATTTTTTTTAACGCCTTTTTTGTTCAGCTTTATTTGTCAGTATGTTCGTTTGCAGAGATTTTTGGCGGTGGTTGTTGTTTGTGTGGAGAGTTAAAAGCAGTCTCTAGCCTGATGAGGAGAGTAGCGGGGCGCTTATGAATGAATTGTATCTTGGGCAATTCGCCTTCGCATTCTACACCCTGATCGTCCTCGCCGGCGGCGTCCTTGCCGTCTCCGCCGCGAGTCTGGTCAGGGCGATGCTGGGCCTGGTCGTGTCCCTGTTCGGCGTCGCCGGACTCTATCTGCTGCTCATGGCCGAATTCGTGGCCCTCATGCAGATCCTCATCTATGTCGGCGCGGTGACCGTCCTGATCTTCTTCGCCATCATGCTCACCCGGGCCTCGGCGGACGGCGGCGAAGCCGACGGCCTGTCCGGCCGGGGCGTGCTGCGGGCCGTGCCCATCGTGCTGGCCCCGGTCGGCATCCTGGTGCCTTTCCTGGCTGTCTACGGCGTTTCCGGCCTGCCGACCCCCAAAAACGTCAGCCCGGCCGAACTCGGCGCCGGGTTGCTCGGACCCTACACCCTGGCCTTCGAGCTCATTTCCGTGGTGCTCCTGGCCGCCATGGCCGGCGCGGTCCTGCTGGCCTTTGAAAAGCGAGGCGCCAAATCATGAATCCGCTGATTTATTACCAGGTTGTGGCCGTGCTCCTGCTCGGCCTTGGGCTCTATGCCCTGGTGGCCCGGCGCACCCTCGTCGGCATGCTCATCGGCGTCGAGCTGATGTTAAACGGCGCGGGACTCTCCATCGTCGCCGCCGCCCAGCTCACCCCGGCCGACGCCGTCCTCGGCCAGCTCGGGGCGCTGCTCGTCATGGGACTGGCCGCAGCCGAGGCCACCTTGGTGCTGGCCATTGTCCTGGTGGTTTCCAAACGATTCGGGGACGCCTCGGCAGACGCCCCCAGCGAACTCAAGGGGTAGTCCATGGCCGCTGCTGTCACCACCATCGAAAGCGCCCGGGTGCTCCTGCCCCTGGTCATCACCTTCCTGGCTCCGTTTGCCGTCTATCTGTTTCGCAAAAACCCCAACACCCGCGAAGCCGTGTCCTTTGCCGCCGCCGCCTTGTCCTTCATCTCGGTGGCCTCCATGATTCCGGCCGTGCTGCACGGGAGCATCTGGACCTACCACCTGGTGACCTTTTTCCCGGGCGTGTCGCTCAAATTCGTCGTGGACGGCCTGTCGCTCATCTTCGCCGTCGTGGCCACGTTCCTGTGGTTTTTCGCCACCAGCTACAACATCGGCTACATGCGGTCGCTTAAGGAACACGCCCAGACGCGCTACTACTTCTGCTTCGCCGTGGCCATCTTCGGCGCGGTCGGCGTGGCCTTTTCCGGCACCATCGCCACCCTCTACCTCTTTTACGAAGTCATCACCGTCTTCACCTACCCCCTGGTCGCCCATCACCAGGACCAGGAAGGCTATCACGGCGCGCGCAAGTACTTGGTCTACTTGATGGGCACCTCCAAGATGTTCCTGCTGCCGGCCATGATCATGACCTACGTGCTGTGCGGCACCCTGGATTTCAACCTCGGCGACATCTCGCGCGGCATGTTCCCGCCGACCGCCGATCCGACGCTGGTGACCATCACCTACTTCCTCTTTATCTTCGGCCTGGCCAAGGCGGCCATCATGCCGCTGCACAACTGGCTGCCCTCGGCCATGGTCGCCCCCACCCCGGTCTCGGCCCTGCTGCACGCCGTGGCCGTGGTCAAGGCCGGCGTGTTCTCGGTGTCGCGCATCATGCTGTCCTGCTTCGGCGTGGATCTGCTCGCCCACCTGAGCCTCGGCCTCATCACCGCCTACATGGCCGCCTTCACCATCGTCGTGGCCTCCATCATCGCCCTGACCAAGGACGACCTCAAGGCCCGGCTGGCCTATTCCACGGTCAGCCAGCTCTCCTACATTATAATAGGCGTGGCCATGCTTTCCCCCATGGCCGTCAAGGGCGGCCTGCTCCACATCGCCCACCACGCCTTCGCCAAGATCACGCTGTTCTTCGCGGCCGGCGCCATCTACGTGGCCACCCACATCAAGTACATCCCGCACCTGGACGGCCTGGGCCGCAAGCTCCCGTTCACTTTCGGAGCCTTTGCCGTGGCCGCCCTGTCCATGATCGGCGTGCCGCCGGTCTGCGGCTTCGTGACCAAATGGTACCTGGCCAACGGCGCCATCGGCATCCACCAGTACATCCTGCTGCTGGCCTTGCTCGCTTCCACGCTTTTAAATGCCGGCTACTTCGTGCCGGTGATCTACCGGGCCTTTTTCCGGCCGGCGGCAGAGGGCGTGGACCATTCACACTTCAAGGAAGCGCCCCTGGTGATGGTTGCGCCGCTGTGCCTGACCGCCATCATCTCCGTGGCCCTGGGCCTTTTCCCCAATACCTTTGCCGTCTTTGTGGACGCGTTCGGCAAGTTCTAGCGGCCTGGGACGCCCATGCGTGCGGCGTCCCACTGGAAACAGGTTATGCCGGCGCGCCGGGCGCGCCGTTTAAGGTACTCAAGGGAGGACGTTATGCGGGAACCGCAACTGTTGGGGAGCTGGCTCGAAGCGGCCAGGGCCAGGGCCGACGCCTGGAAAAAAGCCCTGTTCGTCGTGCTGGCGGCGCTCGTGGCGCTCAACCTCTTCATCACGCCCCATCATCCGCACTTTGTCGGCGAGGGACTGCCCGGCTTCTGGGCCGTGTTCGCCCTGGGGGCGGCCGTCGCCATGGTCTATGTGCTCAAAAAGATCGTCTACCCCGTTTTAGCGCGCCCGGAGGATGACAATGGCCGGCCTTGACCAGATCGCGGGCATCCATTTCCTGCACCCATCCATCGGTTTCCTGGCCCTGGCCCTGGTCATGGCCTTCCTGTCCAACGAGCGCTACATGACCTGGCGCTGGCTGCTGCTCGCCCCGCCGGTCCTGGCCATCTACTCCGTCATGGCCCTGACTTTCGGGCCGGACGGCGCGCGTGAGCTGGCCACGCTCCATTACCTCGGCCAGACGCTAAGCCTTGGCCGGGTGGACGCCTTGTCCCTGGTCTTTGCCAACGTCTTCGCCATCCAGTCGCTCATCGGTTTCATCTACGCCCTGCACGTGGCCGACCGGGGCCAGCACATGGCCGCCTGCCTCTACATCGCCGGCGGTTTCGGCTGCGTCTTTGCCGGCGACTACATTACGCTGTTCATCTTTTGGGAACTCATGAGCGTCGGCTCGGTGTTCCTCATCTGGCTGCGCCGCACCCAGGCCGCCACGGCCGCCGGGTTCCGCTACTTCCTGTTCCACATCTTCGGCGGCCTGTTCCTGCTGGCCGGCCTGCTCCTGCGCTACGCGGATCTGGGCACCTTCGCCTTCACGGCCGTTG
>JBKICS010000010.1:0-9788 GCA_046567015.1 Acidobacteriota bacterium
CGGCATGGCGAGGTCCAAAAGGACCATATCCGGGTGTTCGGCTTCCGCTTTCTCCACGGCCTCCAGGCCGTTTTGGGCCTCGGTGACGGCAAAGTCGAACAGCGACGTCACATGCCGCTTGAGCACTTCCCGGAAGATGGCGTTGTCGTCGGCGATAAGGACGCGCGTCATGGCTTGCGCCAACCCCCTTTGTCCCGGTCAGGGTGGGTCCGGGAGGGGGTTACCCCCTCCCGGCCGCCGGAGGCATTTTCAGCCTTTTCTTACTTCGGCGCCAGGATGTAGGCCTTGGCCGTGCCTTTCATGAGGCCGGCCTGGTGGGCGGCTTTCTCGCCCGGTCCGAGGTAGAGGTCGAAATGGTTGCCGCGCATGCAGCCGGTGTCCTGGGCCATGACGAAGCCGGTGAAGCGCTCGACGCCGGGGCCGGTTCCGGGCGGATAGCCGGGCAGATCGCCGTCCACGGCAAGCAGCAGGCCGTAGGGCACGAATCCCGGGTCCACGGCCACGCTGGCGTGGGGGGTCACGGGCACGCCCATGGCTCCGACGGGCGGGGTCTGGGAGGCCTTGAAAAAGATGTAGCTGGGATTTTTGGTCAGGTAGTCGCGCACCTGGGAGGGGTTTTCCTCCAGGTAGCGGCGGATGCGCTGCATGCTCATCTCTTCCTGGGTAAAGCAGCCCTGTTCCACCATGACCCGGCCCACGCCCACGTAGCGGTGGTTGTTCTTGCCGTCGAAGAGGGCATAGACCGTGGAGCCGTCCTCGATGTAGCGCAGCTTGCCCGAGCCCTGGACGTGCAGGAAAAAGACCGCGATGGGATCCTTGGCGAACCCCAGCTCCAGGTTGCGCCCGGCCAGGGCACCCTTGTAGTCGATGGCTTCGCGGCTGTGGCTTTTTCCGGACGGACCGGGATTGCGGTAGATGGGCCAGACGTATTGGCCTTGGCGGGTACGCGAGACCTCGATGGTGGGCTCGTAGTAGCCGGTGAGCAGCGTGTCGGTGGAAAGCGGCACCCAGGTGAAATACTTGCCGAGGACCGAGGGGTCGCGGTCGAGCTCGGGCAGGATGCGGCGAAAGGTGAGGAGCGTCTGGTGGAGCTGGCCCCAGGTCAGGGTGACGCCGGGCTTGTCCACGGCCACGGCCTGGGGCGGTTTGCGGGCGGCGTAGGCGATGGAGCGGTCCACGGCCGGGGCCAGGGAGGCGAAGCTCGGGATCTGCTGGCTGGCCGGGGAGATGCGGGTGTTCCAGGGGCCGGTGGGCGCGGGCGTCACGGGCAGGCGCACCTGATTGGGCGCGCTCGCCTGGCTCGGATTATTCGGGGCGGACTGCCCCTGTGCCGAAGCGGCGGGATTCCCCTCCAGGCCGGCGCAACCGGCGAGCAGGCAGTGGGCAACCAGACAGACGGCCAGGGCCAGGGCGCGGGGGCGGCGTTTCATGGGCGGCATCATGCCTGCGGTATAGCGCGGTGGGCGCGGGAGGGGAAGGGGCAATCGAGAGCCCCTCCGTCCCCCTGGGCCGGTTGCGAGGCAGGCCGGACTAGAAGTTCAGGATGCGGTCGGCGGCCTTCATGGCGGCGTAGAGAAACGGCATGTTGGACAGGGTGACCGGCGCTTTGGCTTCCACACCGTGGATGCCCAGGCACTTGCCTCAGGCGGCCAGCACGCCTTCGCTGAGGCCGAAGAGCTTGGCCTGCTCGGCGATGGGAAACTGGGCGCTGTCGCCGGCCATGAGGTCCACGGCCGGGCCGTTTAAGAAGATGGTAACGTCCTCGCCTTCGTTGAGCAGAAAATTGCCGAAGCGCACGGCGTTCCATTTGATCTCGGGGTCCGGGCTGGACAGGACGAGAAGTATTTGCATGGTTGATGCCTCCGTCGGCCATTGATAGAAAAAAATGATCCAATGGGCAACGGCCAAACCGGATGCGGAGCGGACGGCGGGGGCAGGAGCCAGCGGCGGGCCGGCATCGGGGGGCTGGTCCTGGGGAAGCCCGGCTGGTTCCGGGATTCCCCAGGGAAACCGGGCGCGCCTAGGGCAGGGGATTGGTCCGGGCGTAGGCGAGGAGATCCTCGTAGATCTGCTGGCAGGTGGCCACCGGCACGTCCGGGGCGTGCAGGACGGTTGGGCGGTCCTCCTTGAACAGCGCCGCCCAGGGCTTGGCCTTCAGGTCTTCCCAGGCCCCGTAGCGGCCGTAGCTGATGACGCCCTGGACGGTCTGCAGCCGCAGGTCGAAGGACTCGTAGCCCATGGGGTTTTCCAGCAGCTCCTTTGGGCGGCTTTCGTGAAACGGTCCGGCCTGGGCCGAAAAATAGAACCAGCCGCCGATCTGGATGTCGCCGAACCAGCGATCGCCGTCCTCAAGCCGGTCCGACTCCATGAGAAGCGTCCTGAAATCCTCAGCCATGGCGGCCTCCTTGGTTGCATAGGGTGAATCGGGCTTCTACCCCGCCGCGCCGCCCGCGGTCAACGCCGGGAACGCGCCAGCAGGTATTGAAACACCGCCGACACGTAGCGCCCCGAGGCCACGTCGGGCAGGGCGAAATGGGGCAGGCGGGCCTCGCCCATGGTCCCGGCCAGGGCCAGGAAAATCTGGTGCGACAGGTCGGTCAGGGCCGGTTCCAGGGTTTTATCCCACAGCACGGCCGTTTTCTCGCCGGGCGCGCCGAAAAGGATGCAGGCCGCCGGACGGTTGGCAAACACCAGGCAGGCGCCGTTTTCGGACAGGGGGCACAGCCGGGTCCAGGCCGACAGGCACAGCTCCTTCGAAGCGCCGTAACGCCGGGTCAGGTCGTCCATCTCCCGGGCGGCCCCGACCGAGCGTTCGATGACTGCCTGGCGCGCTTCGCTGGTCAGGCCCACGTCGATGGCCCGGGCCAGGGCCACGGCCTCGATGAGCGACAGCCACAGCGGCCGGCGGCAGCAGTTGTCGGTGTCGCGGCCGCATTGCGGCAGGTCGGTCGTCGTTTCCCGGACCATGGCCGCCAGGCTGGCGTAATCCTCCAGAAACGGGGCCAGATCCACAGCCCGGCCGGACTCCAGCCGGGGTTCGCGCACGGTGAGCCGGCCGGCCGCCTTGCCGTAGCGGCGAATCGCCCACCACTGGTCGAAATTGGCCGGCTTGGAGCGCAGCGGCCGAAGCACCCGGGCCGAGCCCTTGTGCCCCAGGCCCCGGCGCAGCAGATAGGCGTTAAGAACCGTGCCGGTGCGGCCGATGCCGTGGCGGCAGTGGATGAGCACCTTCTTGCCGAGGTAGACGGCCTCATCGAGCCAGGCCAGGGCGTCCTCCAGGGCGGCCATGTCCGGGGCGGCCTCATCCGCGATGGGCAGGTAATGGACCTCGAAACCGGCGGCGGCCTCGATCTCGTGGAGGTCGCAAAATTCCCCGCACAGGTTGAGGATGGCGGTGACGCCCTGCGCCTTGAGCGAATCGAGCTGGGCATGGGACATGGGCGCGCCGCCGACGGCCAGATGATCGGCGACCCAGGTCAGGGGGTAGGCGTGATTGGTCTCATCCATGGCGGTGGTTGGCCTCAGCGGTCGGTGCGCCGCAGGAAGTCCTCGACCCAGGCGTCGGCCTCGGTCTCGGAGGGCAGGCGGATGTCGAGCATGCGGGTGGCGGCCAGCAGGCAGCCGAGCATGGCCAGCCGCTTCTGGGCCACCTGCTCGGGGACGCGGGTGAGCGAGGCGTCGAGGAGGTCGCCGGAGGCGCGCACGGAAAAGCCGAAATGGGTCAGCACCCGGCGCACGCAGGCCAGGCGCAGGGTACGCTGGCCGAACTCGGCCCCGCCGCCCTTGAAGCGGAAATTGACGTAGTTCTGGTTGTCGTCCGGGCCGCACAGGGCGTCCACCACGGTGAAATGATAGCCAAAGCGCAGCATGACGTGGGCATAATTGTCCGAGATGACGGCATAGCTGGCCAGATGCTTGGAGTCGTTGAAAAAAATGCCGGCGCTGGTGCGGTCCAGGGTCTCGTCGTCGGTGACGGGCGGCCCGGGCGGCCAGGGGGCGTCGTCGGCGGCCAGCCCCGACCACAAGGCCCACATGGGGGCGCACTTGATCTGGTCGGGCCGCAGTTCCTTGTCGTTTGCCGCCGCGTCGAACACGCCGCCGCCGAGGTCCAGGATGTACATGGTCAGCGGCAGGTGGCTGGCCAGCCGCTTGGCCGAGGCCAGCCCCCGGCCGGACTCCCCGACCAGGGAAAACATTTCGGTGACGGCCTTTTCGTGGGCAAAGCGCACCACGTCGTGGAGCGAGCGGACCCGGGCCGGGGTGAAGTCCGGCGAGGAAGGGTCGGTGAGCGTCAGTCCGGCCACCAGCGGCGTCAGCCGGGCCAGCCGCTCGGCCACGGGCGAACCGTCGGCGGCGCGCGGCGCGGCGGGCCTGCCGAGCAAAGCGGCGATGCGGCCGGGATAGACCAGCCCGGCATCGGCGTCCACGGTCACTTCGGCGTCCTCGGTCAGGGCCGAGAAGGCGTCCTCGACGCCGGTGACCACCGGCAGGCCGAACTCCCGGGCCACCGAGGCGAAATGGCCGGCCCGGCTGCCCGAGACGGCGATGACGGCGGCCAGGCGGTCCACGGCCCGGGCCAGGGTGGTGGGCAGGGTCGGGGTGACGAGCACCGTGCCCGGGGCGATGGTCTCGACGTCGAGGATGGTGGCGGCAAAGCGCACGATGCCGGCGGCGCAGCCGCCCGAGGCGCGCATGCCTCCCGAGATCAGGGGGGCAAGCCCCTCCGGCGGCCTCACCATGGGACCGGCCGGCAGGATGGGGATACCCTCCACGGCCATGGGGCGGGACTGGAGGATCACCGGCGCGCCGTCTGGCCCGACGACCCATTCCACGTCCTGGGGCGCGCCGAAGGTCCGCTCCAGGCGCAGTCCCAGGGCGGCCAGCCGACCGGCCGCGGCTTCGGACAGCACCGGGGCGTCGAGGGTTTGCCGGTCGAGGAGAAAGTGGGGCGGGTCATGGGACAGGACGAGGCGCTCCGGGCTGGCCGAGCCCTCGACCAGGTCCGCGCCCAGGCCCGGCACGGCGTAGACGGCCATGGGGGCGTCGGGATCGGCGCAGTCGCGGGTGTAGAGCACGCCCGAGGCAACGGCCGCGACCATGGGCAAGAACAGCACGGCCATGGGCGTTTCCTCGTCGGCGTAGCCGGTGAGCACCCGGTAGGTGATGGCCTTGGCCGAGTATTTGCCGGCCACCACCTGGCGAAAGGCGGCCACGGCCTTGGCCGGATCGACGCCCAGCAGGCTTTGGTACTGGCCGGCGAAGGAGGCGCGTCCGTCCTCGGCCACGGCGGAACTGCGGGCGGCGAGCAGCACGGGTCCGTCCGGGCCGTTGCCGAGTCGGGCGGCGGCGGCGGCGATGGGGCCGGCCACTTCGCCTGGCACCGGGGCGGCCAGGATCAGGGCGCGAAGCTCGGCGGCGATGTCGGCCACTTCGTCGGGCCGGGCCAGATCCACCCGGCGCAGGAGCCGGTCGATGGCCGGGCGCAGCTCGCAGGCTTCGAGAAAATAGCGGAACGCCCCGGTGATGGCCACGAAACCGTCCGGAATCGGAACCTGGGCCTGGGCGGCGGCCCGGGCCAGATTGGCGGCCTTGCCCCCGGCCCGGGCCAGGTCGCCGGCCAGCTCGGCCAGGGGCAGGACAAAGGGCGGAGACATGTCGCCGGCCGGCAGGTCCAGGGCCATCTGGACGTAGAAATCCACCTTGCGGGCGTATTCGGGCAGGTCGAGGTGGCGCGACGGCGACAGGCGGGTCAGGCGTTCCACCAGTTCGCCCACGGAGGTGCGCAGCCGCCGGGTCAGATGGACCACCCGCGTCCAGTCCACGGCCACGCCGCCGTAATGGATGTCCTCGATGGCGGCGATGAGTTCCAGACAGGCGTCGTCGTAGCGCAACAGTTCCCGGAAGGCGTTGTACTTCTCGCGCAACAGCACGCCCGGGGCAAAGACCTGGTAGGTCCAACGTCGAAAAAGTTCCTTGGAGAACACGCCTTCTCCGATCAACCGTTTTGGGGCGGCAGGGACAGGGCCTCTTCGACCTTGCGCTCCAGTTCGTCCTTGTCAATGGGCTTGACGCAGTATTCGCAGGCCCCCAGGCGCACCGACTCCCGGGCCGTTTCCAGGGTGGGGTAGCCGGTCAGCATGATGACGCGGGTTTCGGGAGCGCGTTTCTTGATTTCCTCGAGAACCTCCACGCCGCTGAGCTTTTTAAGCTTCATGTCAAGGATGGCCAAAGCCGGGCGTTTTTTGGCCACATGGGCCAAGGCCTCCTCCTCCTCGGTAAAGACCGTGACGCTGTGGCCCTTGCGCTCCAGGATACGTTTTATCACGACGCCGGCGTCGATGACGTCGTCGAGCACGATGATGTCGGCCATGGGCGTTATCCCTCCGTGGCCTCGGGGGGATGCGTCCCGCCGAGGGTTTCTTCGTGGTCAAGGGGCAGATCGACGACAAAGACCGTGCCGGGTGCGTCCGCGCCGCCGGCGTCCAGCGAGTCGAAAATGCCTTCCGGGGCCGGGCTCTCGACCCGGATGGAACCGCCGTGGTCCTTGATGATGCCAAAGGACACGGACAGTCCCAGGCCCGTGCCCCGGCCCACGGGCTTGGTGGTGAAAAAGGGATCGAAGATCCGGCTCTGGTTGTCGGGGCTGATGCCCGGGCCGGTGTCGGCGAACCAGGCCGTGACCTTTTGCTCGTTGGCGAAAAGGCGCGAGCGCACGAGCAGCGTCCCGCCGCGGCCGTCCAGGGCGTCGCTGGCGTTGGAGAGCAGGTTGATCCAGACCTGTTTGAGCTTTTCCGGGTCGCCGTAGATGATGGGCATGCGTTCGTCGAGGTCGGCGGTGATGACGATCTTGTCCAGGGACAGGACGTGGCGCACCAGGGTGATGGCTTCCATGAGCGAATTGTTGAAGCACATTTCGATTTTGGCGCTTTCGGCCTGGCGGGAAAAGCCGAGCAGGTCGGCCACGATCTTGCGGCAGACCTTGGCCTGTTTCTCGATGGTTTGCAAATCGGTCCGGATCTGGCTGCCGGCCGGAACGTCTTCCTGGAGGAGCTGGGAATAGCCCAGGATGACGCCAAGGGGCGTGTTGATCTCGTGGGCCACGCCGCCGGCCAGCTTGCCAAGCGACTCCATCTTCTGGGCCTGGATGAGCTGCTCCTGGAACTGCTTGAGCTGGGTGACGTCGCGGGCGGTGCGCAAGAGGCCGATGACCCGGCCGGTGCTGTCGGTGACCGGCACCCGCACCACGTGGAGCCACACGGGCACGCCGGCCCGGCGCAGGCTGACTTCCCGGTCGCTGGTGCGGCCGGCGGCCAGCACCCGGCTGTTTTCCTCATGCATGGCCGGGCCTTCGTCCTCGGGGTAGACCTCGCGGTCGGTGGTCCCGACTATGGCCTCGGAGGGTTGGCCGAGGAAGGCGGCAAAGGCCCGATTGACGGCCAGGTAGCGGGAATGTTCATCGATGAGGCAAACGAGGTCCGGCGTGGCGTCCAGGATGGTGCGCAGCAGCCGCTCCTGGCGCGAAAGCACGCGCTCGGCCCGGCGCAGTTCGTCGAGATGGGTCTTGAGCGACACGGCCATGACGTCGAAGGTCTCGGCCAGATCCTGGATCTCATCGCCTTTTTGTTCGCGATAGACCGGGCAGTCCCGGCAGGACTCCGGGCCGTCGCCGCGCTGGTCCGGGGAGGCGGTCAGCCAGCAGCGACGGGCCGAATCACCGTAGGCCGGGCAGCGGGTCTTGTCGCAGTCGAGGATGGCCGAGCAGGGACGCAGGACGGCCGGTCCGGCCCGGGGGTCGAGGTTGCCCTTGACCACCTCCTCGGCGTGGCGCTTGAGGCGGTTGATGCGCTCGGTGACCCGTCGGGCAAAGAGCGTGGACGGGGCCAGGGCGGCCACCATGGCCAGGGCGGAATAAAAGACGATCATGAGCGCCAGGCGGTCGGCGGCGGCCTCGGCCTTGGTGCGCGACAGGCCGATGCGGGCGGTGCCGAACGGCGTGCCGACGATGACCACGGGCGCGGCGAAATCGTCGATCATTTCCCGGCCGGTATCCAGCAGGCGGATGTTGGGCTTGCCGTCCCGGGGGGCGTTGACGTCGAGCAGTTCCACGGGAAAGCCGCCGGTGAAGGTGTGGACCAGCACGCTGCCCTGGCGGTCGAGAATGAAGGCATAGCTGATGTCGTCGACCTTATCGAGCTCGTCCACCATGTTTTTAAGCCGCAGCAAATCCATGGACAGCATGGCGTCGGACACCCGCATGGCCAGGTTTTCCGAGAGCACCAGCCCGCGCTTGCGGGTTTCGTCCTGGAGCGATTCGGCGGCGGCGCGCCAGGTGAGGTAGGCCAGGGGAATGGCGATAAGGCCCACGATGAGCACGATGCCGCAGTTGATCTTGGTGCGAAAGCTCAAGGCCGACAGGCGAAGGATCATTCCTCGCCCCCGGCGATGGCGTCGAGGCCGAGTTTCTCGGCCAGGCGGCGCACGGAATTGTAGTCGGCGTCGACGGCCGGGATGATGCCGCGCATGCCGGCGGTGGTCAGGATGACGGCGTCCTCGGGGCGGGCGGCGTCGAGGGCGAAAAAGGCCTGGGCGATCTTGGCGGTGATCTCCAGGGGCAGGCCTGGGCGGGCGCAGTAGACCCAGCCGGGATAGGCCTTGCTTTCGGCCAGGACGCGGATCTGGCCGAGGTCGATCTTGTCGCGCAGGATGTCCAGGGCGCCGTCGCGGATGGAGCCGAGGTCGCAGACGCCGGCGAACACGGCCAGCACGACCTTCTCCTGCTTGCCGCCCGGTCCCGGGGCAAAGGTGATTTCGGCGAAATCGGACCGGCGGATGCCGTGGTCGAGGAATTCGCCCAGGGCGTAGAGGTAGCCGCCGGCGGAGCTGGGGTCCACGGCCATCCAGCGCTTGCCCCGGCAGTCGTCCAGGGTGGACAGGGCCTTGTTGTCGTGGCGGCAGATGATCTGGCTTTTGAAATCCGGCTTGCCCGAGGGTTCGATGATGCGGGCAAAGGCCCTGGCCCCGCTGGCCGCCATGCGGATGTAGGCGAAGGGATTGGAAAAGGAGATGTCGATCTCGCCGCGTTCCACCATGTGCACGTGTTCTTCGAAGGTATCGGGGAACACCTGGCGAAAGGCGATGGCGGTGGCCCGGGACAGGTAGTCGAGGAGCAGGCGGTGGCGCTCGTAGGAAACGGTGTGGGCGTACTGGGGCAGGTAGGCGTAGGTGACGGCCTTGGGCAGCTGGCGCATGGTGGGTTCCTCGCGCTTGGAGAGGTCCACGCGCACGGCGTCCTCGTCGTGGCCGCAGCCGGCCAGGAAAGGCAACACCAGGCCCGTCAGCAAGAAGTCCCTTCGCCGCATCAATTCCCCCCCTTCTCCGGGGAGGATACGTCACTTCGGGTCGGGAGGAAAGTGGGGCGGACCTGAATCGGCTCCGGCGGGGCGAGAGCTCTGAAGGAGCCGCCGCACCCGGGTGAGGCCCCACAGGGCGGCGACGTACAGGGGCAGGAAGAATGCCGCCGGTCCGACGGATTCCCCGACCAGCGGCAGGGGCACGCCGGCAAATCGCCAACTGGCCCAGGCCAGGACGAGCAGGGCCGGCCAGATGAGCGCCGCGGCGCGCCCGGCGGACAGGGCCATGGAATTGCCGTAGGCCTCCTGGGCCAGATGGTTGGCGGCCAGATAGGTCTCGCGGTCCTTGGCGGCCAGGGCCGAAAAGGACAGGTCCTGGTGGCGCTTGATCTCGGCGTCCTGGCGTTCGCGCTTGGTCCGGTGCATCCGGGCCACGCC
>JBKICS010000011.1:0-3565 GCA_046567015.1 Acidobacteriota bacterium
CTTCCAGGTTGATGGCTCCGAAGGTGGGCTCGAGGAGTTTGACCGTCTCGATGATCTTCTCGGGATCCTTGGTGTTGAGGTTGATGTCGTAAACATCGATGTCGGCGAAGATCTTAAAGAGCACGCCCTTGCCTTCCATGACCGGCTTGCCGGCCAAAGCGCCGATGTTGCCAAGCCCGAGGACGGCGGTGCCGTTGGAGACGACGGCCACCAGGTTGCGGCGGTTGGTGTATTTCCAGCCCAGTTCGGGATCGGCGGCGATGGCCAGACAGGCGTGGGCCACGCCCGGGGAATAGGCGAGCGACAGGTCTTTCTGATTGCGGCAGGGCTTGACGGGCACGACTTCGAGTTTGCCCGTGCGCCACGTGGAGTGGTAATTGAGGGCTTCTTCCTTGGTAAAAAGCGCCATGTGATACCTCGTTTGATGGGTTGCGCGCGTATTACGCGTGAGCGGACTGTTCCGCTGTTTCGTCCGGCGATGTTTCGGCCGGATCCGGTCCGAGCAGGCGGTCGGCGATGGCCTTGGCCGCCCGGCGACCGGCTCCCATGGCCGAGATGACGGTGGCCGCGCCGGTGACGATGTCGCCGCCGGCGAACACATTGCGAATCGACGTCTCGCCGGTGGCGGGATCGGCCACGATGTAGCCCCGGCGGTATGTTTCCAGGCCCGGCGTGGACTGGCTGATGAGCGGATTGGCCCCGGTGCCCACGGCCACGATGGCCATGTCGGCTTCAACGGAGCAGGTGTCGCCGGCGCAGGCCACCGGCGAGCAGCGGCCGGATTCGTCGGGTTCGCCAAGCTCCATGCGTTGCAGCACGATGCGGGCGAGCCGGCCGGACTCGTCGCCAATAAACTCAATCGGGGCATTGAGGCACAGGATATCCAGCCCCTCTTCCTTGGCGTGGTGGAGCTCCTCCCGGCGACAGGGCATTTCGTATTCGGTGCGGCGGTAGGCCAGCGAGACCTTTTCGGCCCCCAGGCGCATGGCCGTGCGGGCCGCGTCCATGGCCACGTTGCCGCCGCCGAAGACCACGACATGCCTGGCCGGGAAGTGGGGCGTGTCGGCGGCCGGGAACTTGTACGCCCGGCCCAGGTTGACCCGGGTCAGGTACTCGTTGGCCGAGAACACGCCGATGAGGTTTTCGCCGGGCACGCCCAGAAAGCGCGGCAACCCGGCCCCGACGCCGATAAACACGGCGTTGTAGCCCATTTCCAGCAGTTCCGGCACGGTGATGGTCTTGCCGCCGACCCAGTTGGTGCGAAATTCCACACCCAGGGCCTTCATGGCGTCGACTTCCTGGCGCACCACCCCCTTGGGCAGGCGGAACTCCGGGATGCCGTAGACGAGCACCCCGCCGACTTCGTGCAGGGCCTCGAAGACCGTGACCGGGATGCCCTTGGCGGCCAGATAGCCGGCGCAGGTGAGGCTGGACGGCCCCGAACCGATGCAGGCCACCTTGAGGTCGTCGCGGGCCATGGCGCACGCCGGGCCGCCGGTGACGGTCTCGCAGGCGTCCTTGGCCAGATAGGTGTCGGCGGCGAAACGTTCCAGCCGGCCGATGGCCACGGGCTCGCCCTTCTTGCCGAGGATGCAGGAACCCTCGCACTGGTTTTCCTGGGGACAGACCCGGCCGCACACGGCCGGCAGGGAGTTGGTCAGGCGCAGCACGCCGTAGGCCGCGTCGAGATCGCCGTCCACGATGCTCTTGATGAACCCGGGGATGTCGACCTCGACCGGGCAGCCTTTGCGGCAGGCCGGTTTCTTGCATTGGAGACACCGCTTGGCCTCGGCGCGGGCCATTTCCGGGGTGTAGCCGAGGGCCACTTCCTGGAAATTGCGCGCCCGCACTTTCGGCGGCTGTTCGGGCATGGCGGTGCGGGGGGCCTTGGCCTTTTTACTTGGAGCAGTTGCAGACATGGCTTTTCTTAAACTCCTCGTATGAAAGGCGTTCCTGGTCCTTGAAGGAAGTCAGCCGGGCCGCGAGTTCGGTGAAATCCACGGCATGGCCGTCGAATTCCGGACCGTCCACGCAGGCGAACCTGGTCTGGCCGCCCACACTGACGCGACACGCGCCGCACATGCCAATACCGTCGACCATGATCGAGTTGAGGCTGACCGTGGTTTTGACGCCAAAGGGTTTGGTGGCCTCGGCCACGGCCCGCATCATGGGCACCGGGCCGATGGCCACCACTTCGGCCACGGTCTTATCGTTTTCGAGGCGTTCGACGAGTAGGTCCGTGACCAGACCCTGCCGGCCGCAGCTGCCGTCGTTGGTGGCAACGAGCACCTCGGGGCAAAACGAGCACAGTTCATCGTGAAACAGGAGCAGATCCTCGCAGCGCGCGCCGATGATGGTCACCACCTGGTTGCCGGCCAGATGATGGCCCTTGGCGATGTGGTGCATGGCCGCGATGCCGGTGCCGCCGCCGACGCAGATGACCGGGCCGTCCAGCTTGTGGATTTCGGTGGCCTTGCCCAGCGGTCCGCAGAGGTCCAGAATGTCGTCCCCCGCGTCCAGAGTCTCCAGGTGGGCAGTGGTCTTGCCCATGACCAGATAGACCAGGGTGATGGTGCCGGCGTCGGGATCGGCGTCGGCGATGGTCAGGGGAATACGTTCCCCGTCCTCCCAGACCCTTAGGATTACGAAGTTTCCGGGCTTGGCCTTGGCCGCGATATGCGGGGCCGAGATGACCAGCTCGCTGGTCGCGCCCGGGATGAGCTTTCGTTTGCGCAGGATTCGACTTGGCATCGGTGCTCCACTACGCGCGCCGAGCTGGCGCGGCTTAGCCGAGGTTCGGTTTCACGTACAGCTCCCCGCCATGGCAATCATTGATGACCAGCAGCGGGAAGTCCTTAACCGTCAACTCCCGTATAGCCTCAGGGCCAAGCTCTTCGTAGGCGATGACCTTGGCGTCGGTGATGCGCTGGGAGAGCAGCGCGCCCGCGCCGCCGGTGGCGCCCAGGTAGACGGCCTTGTACTCGGCCAGGGCGGCCTTGACGGCGTCATTGCGCTTGCCCTTGCCGATGGAGCCCTTGAGCCCCAGGGAATGCAGCCGCGGGGCATAGGTATCCATGCGGTAGCTGGTGGTCGGACCGGCCGAACCGATGGGACGTCCCGGAGGCGCGGGAGAGGGTCCGACATAGTAGATCAGCGCGCCTTTCAGGTCAAAGGGGAGCGGTTTTCCGGCGTCAAGGGTTTCCACGAGCCGTTTGTGGGCGGCGTCGCGGGCGGTGTAGATGGTGCCTGTGATGTAGACCACGTCGCCGGATTTGAGCTGGGTGACGTCGGCGTCGGTCAAGGGCGTCGTCAGGTGGTACTCGGCCATTAGAAGATGACCTCCTTGTGGCGGGCGCTGTGGCACTGGATATTGACGGCCAGCGGGAGGCTTGCCAGGTGGCACGGCGCGACGATGATCTTGACGGCCAGGCTCGTGGTCTTGCCGCCCAGGCCCATGGGGCCGATGCCCAGGGCATTGATGGCGGCCATGAGCTCGTCCTCGAGCTTGGCGATCTCGGGATCGGGATGGCGGTCGTCGAGCTCGCGCATGAGCGCCTTCTTGGAA
>JBKICS010000012.1:0-2560 GCA_046567015.1 Acidobacteriota bacterium
AAGAATTGGGCGGCGGCCTTTCCCGGCTGGGGCGGCTGCGCCGGACGGCGAGGATTGGACGCGCCGGGGCCGCCGCGGCCGAATCCGGCCCAGGCGGCTCGCGTGGTCCGGCGCGCCGGGACGCGCGGCATTCGACGAAAAATGGACGACAGAGAAGAAGCGGTCCAGCGCCGCTGGAGTGCTCCCGCCGCAGCGTGCGTTCGGGGGCCTGGAGCTCTCGCACGCTGCGTTGGAGTGATGCCCCGCCTGCCGCGGCTTGGGCGCGGGGGCCTGTCCGGGCGTGGCCGAACACGGCGGCGGGGCGGCGGCGAAGGTTGGCGGCGTGTTTGCGGGCCGCCGGATCAGGGCGCGGTCTTGGGACTCTTGATGCCCCTCTCGGCCTCGTAGGCCGACAGCTCCCGCTCGGCCTGCTCCAGCTCCTTCTTGGCGGCCGCCTTGGCCCGGCCGTACTGCTCAATGGCCTCGGGAACGCCGTCCCGACGGGCTTCTTCCTCGGCCTGGGTGTAGCGCAGATAGGCGTTGCGGTGGGTCTTGACCTTCTCGGCCAGAACTTCCTGCTTGCTGGAAGCGATCCAGGGATTGCCGTTTCGGGTGGAGGAGCAACCGGGCAAGGCCAGACCCAGCAACAGGACAAGTCCGAGACTTGCACACAGAAAGCGTCTTGTTTGCATAATGAATTTGGTGAGTTGCCGGTCCAAGCCGCCTAAGCGGCAAAGCGGAACCTAGAGCCGGACGTTGACGATGCCGCCCTGGGGAACCTCGACCACGCCGGCTCCGACCGGGGTCACGCCGCCGGCTGGGGCCGGTTCGACATGTCCGGCCGGCTGGACCTCGAAGGGGCCGGTCGGCGGGGTGGTCTGGACGATGCCGGGCGGGGAAGGGGTGACGCAGCCGGGCGGCCCTGCTTCGAAGCGGCCCGGGGGCAGTGCTTCGACATGCCCTGGCGGTCCTGCTTCGATGTGCCCGGCCGGGGTGACGGCGTCAGACATGGCCTTCCTCCAGCGGCGACCCATCCGCCGCTGCTTGCCCTATGCCCCACTTTGGACGGCAAGGCAATCCTCGGCGCGGCGGGGTGCCGGCAAAACACGGTTCAGGCCGCCTTGGCCGGGCGGCGGGTGCGCACCAGGGTCTCGGTGGCCAGACCGGCCAGGTACAACACGCCGCGCAGCAGCAGCGGCAGGCGCAGGGCGGACGCCTCGGCGGCGTCGGACGTAAGGCCGGGCAGGGCCTCCTCGCGCCGGCCGGTCAGGCGGCGGTGGATGGTCCGGGCTTCCAGGTGGCGCTCGTTGAGGGTGAGCCCCTTGCGCACGGCCCGCTCGGCCAGGTCCGGGCGGCGCAGGAAGTGGTAGGCCTTGGACAGGCCCACATAGGCGTCGGCGTTTTTGGGCGCGAGCTCCAGGGCCAGGCGGAAAAGCGACACGGCGGCGGTGTAGTGGCGCTCGCCCAAAAGCTCGTGACCAAGGGCCAGAAACGGGTTGAATCCGGCCTCGTCGGCGGCGAGCAGGCTGACGAACTGGTCGCGCAGTTCGACGAACCGGCGCGCTCGGGCGCAGGCCGAGGCCGCCTGCTTCATGTAGTGGCGGTACTGGCGCGTGCTCCCCTTGGCCAGCCAGGCCCGGGCCAGGCCGAGGTGGGCTTCGACGTAAAGCTTGTTTACGGCCAGGGCCTTGTGGAAGGCCAAGATGGCCCGTTCCACATCGCGCACGGCCAGGGCGGCCATGCCTTCCTCAAAAAGCCTCGGGGCGTCGTCCGGGGCCTTGGCCAGGGCGGCGAAGGCGCGCTCGGCGCCGCTGGCGTCCCCGGCGGCTTCCTTGTTCGCGGCCCGGGTCAGGGCGGTCCGCTCGGCAGCGGCGAACCGGGCCATGTGGGCGGCCATGCTGACGTGGCGCTGGAAGGTATCCTGGGAATAGGGGCGCAGCATGAAGCCGGCAACGCCAAGCTTCACGGCCGAGAGCACGTCGGCCTTGGTGCCGCCGGCGGCGGTCAGGATGACCGGGGTGGCGGCCAGGACGGGATCGGCCCGCAGTGCGGTGATGAAATCGCGGCCGTCCATGTCGGACAGCTTGTCGTCGCAGATGACCAGGGTCAGGCCGTCGCGGCGAAGGGCGGCCAAGGCGTCGGCCCCGGAGGTGACATGGCGCACGCCGAAGATGCGGGCGCGCTTTAAAAAGTCGCGGTCGACCTTGGCATGGCCGTCGCTGGCGCTGACGACGAGAGCGGTGGCAAACAGGGCGGCGGGTGTGGTCGGCTCGGTCATGATCGCGTCCTCGATTCCGGGATTCCGGCGTGCCGGGGTTCCAGTGGCCTATGCCCACCGTATCGGTCGGGATCGGGAATGCTTTAGTGCCCGGAAAAACGAAAACCGCCCGCCGGCAATTGCCGGCGGGCGGTCCAATGCAAAGGAGCGGCCCGGATTACAGCGCGGCCACCTTCTTGATCAGGCGCACGAGCTGGTTGGTGAAGCCGGCTTCGTTGTCGTACCAGCACAGCACCTTGGCCAGGGTGCCGTCCAGAACCTGCGAGGCCTTGGAATCCACCACGCCGCCGTGGGTGTCGCCCA
>JBKICS010000013.1:0-4979 GCA_046567015.1 Acidobacteriota bacterium
AGATGGATGCAGGCAAAAAGGCCCTTGTTGACGAGCAGATAGGCGGCAGCCGCAGCGAAGTCCGCCAGGCTTCCCCCCACCTCGAACCGGGCCGCGTCCCGGGCCGGCCCGGCCGGTCGCCGGCCCGACCCCGGATCGCGATAGGGTGGATTGCACAGGATGAGATCAAAGGACTCCGGGGCCAGGTTGCCGGCCTCCCGGATGTGGCGCAGGTCGACGAGCCGGGCCGCAAAGCGCTCGGCCAGCCCCAGGGCGGCGGCGTTTTGGCCGGCTGCCGCCACCATGGCCGGATCGCGGTCCAGGCCGAGCACTGCGGCGGCGGCGTCGCCGGTCGCCAGCAGGTAGCCCAGTCCGGCCGCGCCGCAGCCCGTGCCGAGGTCGGCGACGCGGCTCCCCGGCAGCCCGGCGGCAAAGGCGGCCAGGAGCAGGGCGTCGCCGCCGAACCGGAAGCCCCCCTCGGGCTGGATCAGGCCGCGTGGAAAGGCCTCCCGGGCCGCCGCCTGGCTAGCGGTTGCCGGCATCGGCCTTGCGCGCCCGCATGTTGAGCAGTTCCACGAGCAGGGAAAAGGCCATGGCGAAATAGATGTAGCCCCGGTCGATGTGCCGGCCCAGGCCCTCGGCCACCAGGAACACGCCGATCAGGATCAGAAACGACAGGGCCAGCATCTGCACCGTGGGATGGCGGCCCACGAAATGGCTGATGGCGTCGGCAAAGAGCATCATGACCAGCACCGCCGCCACCACCGCTGCCACCATGACCACGATCTCCCCGGACATGCCAACGGCGGTGATGACCGAATCCAGGGAAAAGACGATGTCCAGGATGGCGATCTGGGTCACGGCGGCGGCAAAGCCCCGGACCTTACGCGCGGCGTTTTCCGCCTCGTGGGCCGGCTCGATCTTCTCGTGGATCTCGAAGGTGGACTTGGCGATGAGGAACAGGCCGCCGGCCAGGAGCACGACGTCGCGGCCGGTGATCACGTGCCCCAGGACGGCAAAGAGCGGGGCGGTCAGCCCCATGACCCAGGTGATGCCCAAAAGCAGCAGGATGCGGGTGCCCATGGCCAGAAGCAACCCGATGCGTCGGGCCCGGGATTGGATTTCAGCCGGCAGGGCATTGGAAATGATGGCGATGAAAACGATGTTGTCGATGCCAAGGACGATCTCCAGGGCGGACAGGGTCAGGAAGGCGATGAGATTTTCCACGGTGAAAAGGGCCATGCCGGCGGCTCCTGGGGCTGGTGGCGGTTGTCGGGGCTTGGGGTGGCGGCCCGGGGCGGCAGGGCCTGGCCGGTGGTCCGGCTGGGTGCTGACTGCCCTATCCGGGAGGGCGCGGGGCATCCGGCCGGACCAACGGGCGGGGAGCCGATCACAACGACGCCCCGCCGCGCGGCCTCTCGGCCTCTCGGCTACTGTTCGCCCATTTTCTCGGGCAGGGGCGGCAGGCCCATCTTCTCGTAGCCGCTTGGCACGGCGAACTGGGTCTCGTCCACCGGGCCGGGCTTGATGTTCTTGTAGGCGACGGTAAACGTTCCGCCCTTGCCGGTCTGGACGAACTTGATGGGCGCGTCGAGCTTGACGGCGAACCAGGCGGTCAGTTCTCCCTTGTTCTTGTCCGTGAAGTCCATGACGCGTTTTTCGCACTCCCAGCCGTCGACGGTTTCCGTGCCGACGACCTTCCACTGGCCCACGGATGGATCGGGCTTGCCCAGCAAGGCGGCCCCGGGGCCGGCCTTGGAGGCGTCAAACTGCATCTCCATGTAGTTTTTCGTGGTCGGCAGCAGCAGGATCACCTTTTTGGCGCTGGGGTCCATGATGCTGACATGGGGTTGCCCTTGCATGGCGATCTCCATCCGCATCTTGGCGTCCTTGATGGCGACCTTGCCGGCCATGGCCGGATCCTTGTCGTGGATTTGCTCCATATCCGCCGTGAACTCGGCGGCCTGGACCAGGGAGGCCAGGGCCATGAGGCAGGAGGCGGCGAAGTAGGAAATGAGTTTTTTCATGCGTTCTCCGACGGTAAGAAGTGAGGCGGCGCGGCATCCGCGGCCGTCGCGACAGATTACAGGCGTCCCGCGCCCCTAGCAAGGATGGGGGCGGATGTACAGAGGCGGGAGGGGATACCTGGAAAGGCTACTGCCTCGGTGGCCATTCCTGAGCACTATGAAGCACACGGAGAATGAAAATGGATTCTCCGCTCACTTCGTATACGACGACGTAGGGCAAGGCACGCGGAACCAAAACCAGCTCCCGCGTGCCTTGCACCCGACCAGGTCTTCCCATGCCAGGGAACGATTCCAAGCGGCTCACGGCGGCGAGGATTTCCCGGCCGACCTGTCCGGCTGCGGGCCGGTCGTCCTGCTCGATATACTCCACCAAACGGTCCAGGTCGTCCGCCGCCCGTTCGGTCCATTCAATCGACATGGATTCCCCGTCGGCGCAACCTGTCCTTCACGGCTTCGTGTGAGACCAGACGGCCTTCGGCCACGTCTTGCCGTCCCTTTTCCACTTCCTGGGCAAACCAGATTTCATATTCCAGGTAGCGGGACAGGGCTTCCTTGATGATCCAGGCTCGGCTCCGGCCAGTGGCCTGAGCCAACCCGTCCAAACGGGAAATCATTTCTTCATCCATGCGCACGGTTGTCGGTATGCTGCTCATGGCCATCCTCCAAGCATACAACGTATTCATAAGAGTACAGCACCCGCAGCGGAGAGGCAAGTTGCCCGGGCAAGATGCAGAGCCGTCTCGGCCGGGCTCTTGGGGGCTGGGGACAAGGCGCGGCGGCCGGGACACAACAGAAGAGGGGTGGGGAAACGTCAGTCCGAAAGGCCCAGGCGGGTGGCGGCGGACTCGGCGGCGGTCTCGGTCAGGGATTCCATGAGCGGGCCGTGGTCGAGGCCGGCCAGGTGGAGGAAGCCGTGGGCGAGAAGGCGAGCCATGTGCAGGCCCGGCGGCTGGCCGTAGAGGAAGGCCTCGCGGCGCACGGCGTCAAGGCTCAGCGCCAGCTCGCCCAGGTACTCCGGCCGGTCCGGATCCTCGGCCGGAAAACTCAGGATGTTGGTGGGGCCGGGCAGGCCGAGAAATTCCCGGTTGAGCGCCGCCACGGCGGCGTCGCCGGCCACCTGCAAATCGAACTCCCGGCCGGTCAGGTCCAGCGCCTCCAGGAGGGCTTGGCAAAGCGCCGCGAGCTCCGGCCGCGAGGCCGGCAGGTCGGGTGCGAAAACGCCCCGGGCCAATCCGATCATGCCGCGTGTTCCGCGGCCTTGGGGTCCACGGCGCAGGCCGGTTCCTCGCGGGTCTTGCCGTTTTTCTCGGTGCGGGTGGCGCTGGGGTATTCGATGCGCTGGTGGAAGATGCCGGTCAAAATCCGGTGGAAGGTGTCGGTTAAAAGCGTCAGGTCCTTGAGCGTCAGCTGGGACTCGTCCAGCTCGCCCTCGGTGTAGATCTTGCGCACGATGTTCTGGATGTGCCCCTTGATGCGGCTCGGCGTCGGGTCGACCAGGGTGCGGCTACTGGCCTCGATGGCGTCGGCTAAAAGGATCAGGCCGGCTTCCTTGGACTGTGGCTTGGGGCCGGGGTAGCGGTAATCGGCCTCGCGGATGGGTTCGTCGCCCTTGGCTTCGGCCAGTTCCTTGGCCTTGTGGTAGAAATAGGCAATGAGCGTGGTGCCGTGGTGCTGGCCGATGAGGTCGGTGAGCGCCTGGCCGAGGCGATGCTCGCGGGCCAGCTCGATGCCCTTTTTCACGTGGGAGATGAGAATGAGCGCGCTCATGGACGGCGCGAGCTTGTTGTGGCGGTTTTCCTTGCAGGAGATGTTTTCGATGAAATAGTGCGGATTTTTGAGCTTGCCGATGTCGTGATAGAGCGCCGCCACCTTGGCGAGCAGCGGATTGGCCCCGATGGCCCGGGCGCCGGCCTCCACCATGTTGGAGACGATCAGCGAATGGTGGTAGGTGCCCGGGGCCTTGACCATGAGCTCCTGCAACAGCGGCTGTTCGAGGTTGAGCAGCTCCATCAGGCGAAAGCGCGAGGTATAGCCGAAGATAAGCTCCATGATGGGCGCGATGCCGACCACGGCCAGAAGCGACAGGAAGGCGGACAGGGTGATGAAGGCCAGGCCCGCGCCCACCACCGACGGGTCGTTTAGATCCATCAAATTGACCGAAACCCACATGACGCACAGCGAGGCCAAAAGCGGCAGCACGGATTTGAACAGCTGGGAACGGGTTTCCGAGCGCTTGATGAGATAGATGTAGATCATCGAGCCGACGAAGTAATAGCAGAACGCGCCGATGCCGCCGTAGACCATGTTGGCGGCCAGAAACGACAGGATGAGGCTGATGAAGATGCACAGGCGCTTGGAGAAAAAAAGCGCCAGGATGCCGGCCGCCCCGGCCATGGGCAGGCTGTAGGCGAAATAGATCGAGCGCGTGGCCTCGGGCAGCCCGCCGCCGCCCGGCAGCGTGACCACGTCGGCCACCTTGGCCAGCATGCCGAAGATAAGCAGCACCACCCCGAGAAACACCCAGTCCGTGCTGCGCACCCGTTTGAAGCCGGCCCGCTCCAGGGAGACGTAGAGCACGGCCAGAAACATCAGGCACATGCCGAAAAGCCCGGTGGCCCGCAGCAGGTTGTAGGGGCCCTTGCGGTGGGAATACAGCGCCTGCAGCTTGAGTTGCTGGATGGGGCCGACCCGCTCGCCCTGGCGCACAATGATCTCGCCCTTCTTGATGATGTAATACAGGGGTTCGACGGCCCGGGTGATCTCGGCCTTGCGGGCTTGCGTGGTTTCCTGGTTGAGCGTCATGCTCGGGGCGAGCAGCGGGTAGACCAGGGTGTAGACGGCCTTGCGCAGGCGGAAGGGCTTATTGAGCGACACCTTGAGCAGGTGCTCCAGGTCGTCCTTGATCTGCTTGAGATCCTTGATGTCGCGGGTATCGACGCGCAGCGTCTCCATCTTCGAGGGCAGATCGCGCAT
>JBKICS010000014.1:0-13588 GCA_046567015.1 Acidobacteriota bacterium
GCCATGATCGCCAACGAACGCTGGCGCTGCGCCGGCCGCACCGGCGTCGGCGCGGTCATGGGCGCAAAGCGCGTCAAGGCCATCGTCTTCCAGGGCGACCGCAAGCGCGAAGCGGCCGATCCGGCGGGCCTTGCCGCCTATGCCGCCGACTTCGCCAAACGCGGCGTACAGAACAAGGGCGTGCAGGCCTATAAGGCCATGGGCACCACCATGATGGTGGGCATCATGAACGCGGCCGGGGCCTTCCCGGCCAAGTATTGGACCCAGGGCAGCTGCGAGCACTGGGAGAAGATCTCGGGCGAGCGGTTCCACAAGGAACACGAGGTCAAGGCCCATGCCTGCGCCAAATGCTTCATGTCCTGCGGCCGCATGGCCAAGCTGGCTTCCGGCCGGCACAAGGGCCTGGAGCTCGAAGGCCCGGAATACGAGACCATCTACGCCTTCGGCGGACTGTGCATGATCGAGGACATGGCCGAGATCGTCTATTTGAACGACTTGTGTGATCGCCTGGGCATCGACACCATCTCGGCCGGCAACCTCTGCGGCTTCGTCATCGAGGCGGTGCGCCTGGGCAAGGTCGACTACCCCATCGGCTACAACGATCCCGACGGCGCGGCGAAGCTCATTGCCGACATCGCCGCCGGAACCGGCATCGGCGCGCTGCTTAGCCAGGGCATCAAGGTCGCGGCCAAGGCCTGGGGCCTGGAAGAACTGGCGGTCCACGTCAAGGGCCTGGAGCCGGCCGGCTACGATCCCCGGACATTGCAAGGCATGGGCCTGGCCTACGCCACCTCGGACCGGGGGGCCTGCCATCTGCGCACCACGTTTTACAAGCCCGAGCTGGCCGGCATGATCCCGACCGATCAGGTCGAAGACAAGGCGGCCCTGCTGATCGAATTCGAAGACCGGCTCACCATCTTCGACACCTTGATCCTGTGCCGGTTTTTCCGCGACCTCTACATCTGGGAGGAGCTCTCCAAGGTCATTTCCTTGGTCACGGGCCTGGATGCTTCCGAGGATGCCCTCAAACGCCGGGCCGCGGCCATCGCCGACATGACCCGGACGTTCAATCTGCGCGAAGGGCTGACCCCGGCCGACGACCGCCTGCCAGCCCGGCTCCACGACGAGCCCCTGCCCAGCGGCAAACGGCTGCCCAGGGAGGCCCTGGAGACCATGTTGGCCGATTACTACCGGCTGCGCCGCTGGTCGGCCGAGGGCGTTCCCGCCCCCGGACCGGACAGCCGACCCGTCCTGTAACCGCATTCACCCCAAAGGAGCAGCAGCATGCTTGTTGGCGATTGGATGTCCACCGATGTGGCCACGGTGACCGAGGACGTCTCCATGATCAAGGCCGGGCGGATCATGCGCGACAAAAAGATCCGCCGCCTGCCGGTGGTGGACAAGGACGGCCGGCTGGTCGGCATCGTGTCCGAACGCGACCTCAAGGCCGCTTCCCCGTCCTCGGCCACGTCCCTGGACATGTACGAAATGACCTATCTGCTCTCGGAACTGAAGGTCAAAGGCATCATGACCCGGGAGCCGGTGTACATCCGCCGCAGCGACACCGTGGAACGGGCGGCGCTCATTATGCGCGACCGCAAGTTCGGCAGCCTGCCGGTGGTGGACGAGGCCAAGAAAGTGGTCGGCATCATCACCGACACCGACATCTTCCGGCTCTTCGTCTCCATTACCGGCATCGACCAGGGCGGCATTCAGATCGGGCTGCGCCTGAACACTTCCGAGGGCAGCCTCAAGCCGGTCCTCGACGAACTGCGCCGCTACGAGGCCCGCATCATCAGCATCCTGTCTTCCTACGACCGGGCCGCCCCGGGCCAACGCGACGTGGCCGTCCGTATCCAGGGCCTGCCTGAGACTCGGGAGCGTGAATTGCACACCGCCCTGGAAAAAACCGGACATCTCCTCTACTGGACCCGCGACTAGCGCAAGGAGCAAAGCAGCAGCAGCATAACGTAGTGGAAATGATCCTTGTTGCAGTCGCCCTGACCGCAACGTTAGCTGGTTTCCCTGCCAAGCGCCGTAAGAAACCGGCCCCCTCTCGCCTCGCCCCGGACGGTCGGCTTCCCCCGCAAGCCATCTGACCGTCCGGGGTTTCCTCGTATAAAAGCGTCACGTTCCAAAACAGCTAGGCGTTGACGCCGGGACATTTTGTCCCTATCATTGATCTTCAAGTATTATAGATAAATAAAGTAAATATAGACACATATGTATGGCCGTGGCCGCCATAGCCGTCCCAGGAGACTGTGTGAAGCCAGATCTATTCGAAGACGCCTATTCCCGGATTCAAGCCGCGACCCGCACCAGGACCCAGACGGAAATCGCCTCGATCCTGGGCATCAAACAGTCGAGTATTTCCGACGCCAAAAAGAAGAACACCATCCCGGACGGCTGGCTTGTCACGCTCTATCGCGCCTTCGGGCTGGAGCCGGACTGGATTCTCTACGGCCAGGAGCCGATCTGCCGCCGCGACGGGTTCATTCCGCCCGTCGGCATCCGGGAAGCCGCTGCCGGCTACGCCGCGCCGCCCAGTCGGGTCACGGTCTACGCCATGGCCCGCACCGAACCGGAAACCCACAACTGGCTGCGCGAAGGCCTGGAAACCATCCCCCTGCTCGAATCCTTAAGCCGCCCCAATCTGCTGGTGGTCAAGATGGACAACGCCAGCATGGAGCCCATCATCCGGCGGGGCGCTTATGTCGGCCTGGACTGCGACGACGTCCGGCTGCGCAGCGGCGAAATCTACGGTCTGGACATTCCCGGCGAAGGCCTGGTCGTCAAACGCGTGGTCCGGGATCTGGAAAAACAGCGTCTGGCCATCCTGGCCGACAACCCCAGCCACCAGGGTCAGTACCTGCCCCTGGAAAATCCCGGCCTGACCCCCGTCGGCAAAGCCGTGTGGGTCATCCAGGAAATCTGATCCGGCTGGCGCTTGCGCCGACGCCAGCACGGGCCTGTCCCAGGGCCCTCCTCCATGCCCCTGTCCGGCTCCTGGCCGCTTGTCTGTCCTGTCATTGCCCGTGGCCAGGGGGTCGCCCTTCCCCCTGCCCTGGCGCTTCACCGCCAGCGACGGCCTTGCTCCTGGGCCTGACCACCTGCGTCGGCCGATACCGGCCCGACTGGACAGCTCCCCCCCGCCACGGAACGTCTGCCAGTGCGTATGATTGCTTCCAATACTTTTGTAAATAAATTATTTACAAATTTATATTGACGTCGTACTTCAATGGCGGCCTCCGACGTCCTGCCGCCCCGGCCCACTCCGGGACAGTCCAGGCTGGACGAGACATGGGACACAATGTATGCGCAAACCGGTTTCTTCCGAGCACGAATCCCCTGTCTGTTGCGACGCCGTCCGGGTGACGGTGCACGCCATGGACCAGATCGACCCCGACGCTGGAAACTGGCTGCCTTCCCCCCGGGAGAGCATCGCCATTGTCAGCCGGCTGTACCGCCCCGGGCTGCTCGTCGTTAAAATGGACAACACCAGCATGGAGCCGGTCATCCGGCGGGGAGCCTACGTTGGCATCGACGAAAAGGACCGCGCTCTGGGCGACGGCCGGATACAGGCCCTGGATATCGACCGGGAGGGACTGATCCTGCGCCGCGTCGTATCCGAACAAGACGGCAAGATCCTTCTTCTACAAGCCGAGAATCCGGTCTATCCGGCACAGCGACACCCGGGCGACGCCGCGACGCTGCGTGTCCTTGGCACGGTGGTCTGGGTCATTCAGGATATCTGACCTGGGCACGCGGAAACACCGTCGCCCAATGTTCAATTGCCCTGTATATGCCAGCAAACGCGAAGCTGCGACGAGGGGAGCGCCCCAGGTTGCGAGGTGGCGAGGTCGTGAGCTGGACGGGCGGGAAGAGACATGGAACAGGAATATGGGCTGGATATCATCGAGCGTCTGGTGCAGGCGCTTCGGGCGCACGGAGCCCATGGCGCCGCCAAACGTCTGGCCTACGCGCGCACCGTTCTGGCCGAAGGGAGCGCGTGCGCCTTGCGTTCGCTGGTTCTGCGGCATTGCCGCGAATACGACCTCGACGCCGAGTATGTGTTGCTTGGCCGGGGTCGGCCGGAAGACCCGGCCCCCTCGCCCGAGATGACCCCGGTCTTCGCCATGTCCAGCGTCGCCCCGGACACGGGGCGCTGGCAGCGCCGCGAAATCGAACGCATCGCCCTGTCGCCGGATATCCTGTGCCCAGGCCGCTTCGTCAGCCGCATGGAAGATCGCTGTCTGGAACCGCGCATTCTCCAAGGGGCCTACATGGTCATCGACACCGAAGCGGACAGGGTTCCCGAAAAACGGCAGTGCCAGGCGGCTTTTGCCGTGGATCTGCGCGGCGAAGGACTGCTCGTCCGGCTGGCCTGGCATGACCGCGAAGCCAACCGGCTGGAGCTGTTCGGCCTGACGCCCGAATGCCAACCTCTTTTCACCGCTCCCGACGATCCGGAGAGCCGGGTGGTGGGCCGGGTGGTCTGGGTGGCTCAGCCCTTGTAGGAATCGGACCCTTCCCGGTCGTAGCGCCGCGCCGCAGGATCAAAGCAGAACTGGCAGCCCGGCGGCAAAAACACCCGCACCAGGGCCAGACCGGCGGCAAAGCCGCCCACATGGGCCCAGAAGGCCACGGGCTGGGCCTCTCCCGGGCCGACCGCTCCGGCCAGGCCGGAAAAAAGCTGCACCAGAAACCAGATCCCCAGAAAGACCACAGCCGGCAGCTCCACGATCCAGGGAATGATGATGATGGGAATGAGCGTCACCACCCGGGCTTTGGGAAATAGGCGAAAATAGCCGCCCATGACCCCGGCGATGGCCCCGGACGCGCCGATCACCGGCATGGTGGCGTTCCAGTTAAAGAGGACGTGGGCACCGGCCGCGGCCAGGCCGCAGGCAAGGTAGTACAGCAGGAAACGCAGGGATCCCAGGGCCTCCTCCACGTTGTCGGCGAAAATCCACAGCACCCACATGTTGAGCAGATAGTGCAGCCAGCCGCCGTGCAAGAACATGTAGGTGACAAACGAGGCGTACCCGTCCTCGGGATAACCGACCACGGCGGCGTAGCTTGCATTGGTGAACCGGGCCGGCACCACGCCGTAGATATGCAGGAACTCGAAGAGGATTCGATCCGGCAAGAGCTGCTCATACAAAAAGACCAGCGTGCACAGCCCGATCAGCGTCCAGGTCACCAGCGGCGGCCTGGTGCGCGGCACGTTGTCGCGAAGCGGTATCACGGCGTCGTCCCCATGGGTTGCACAGCTGCGGCGTAGCCTGCCGCGACCAGAACGGCAAAGCGCTCGGCCATGTTGCGCCGCCGCAGCCCGGCCAGGGCCGCAAGCACATCGCGCCCGGCCCCGGCCAGGGCGGCCGCGTCGCCGTCGTTGTCCACCACGAACCGGCACTTGGCCATTTTCTTCTCCTGGTCCCATTGCCAGCCGTCCAGACGGGCCATGAGCTCGGGCGCCCAGCCGCGGTTGGCGGCCAGACGTTTTGCCCGGACCGCCTCGGCGCAGCGGACCCCCACAACCATGTCCACCATCTCTCCGGCCGGCCAGCCGGATTCGAACAGCAGCGGCACCTCGGCGAACACCGCCCTGGCCCGGGCATGGGCGGCCGCGAAACCGGCCAGTTCGCCCTTGACCAGCGGATGGATGAGTTCGCAGACCTCGCGGCGAAACTTCTCGCTGCCCGACATGCCTTCCAGGAGCCAGGCCTTGTTCACGGAACCGTCGTCAGCCAGGGCCGCCTCGCCGTAGCGGCGCGAGAGCATATGGGCTCCGCCGCCGCCCGGCGCATACAGGGCGGCCACGGCCGCATCGGCCGAAAAGACCGGAAACCCGGCCCCTGCGAACACGCCGAGCAGGGTCGATTTGCCGCAGCCCGGCATGCCGACCACCCCCACCCGCTGGCAGCGCCGGCCGAGGATGAGCAGCAGCCGCCAGAAATCCCGGGGCGGCGGCAGGCAATAGTGTTGCGCCTCGCCCGTGGCCGGGTGGGTGAATTCGAGTTTCCAGGCATGGAGCATCTGCCGCGTGGCCAGCCTGGCAACGGCCCCGCCGCGCCTGGTCCACTCGGCGTGTTGCCGCGCGCCGTAGACCACGTCGCCCAGGATCGGATGGCCGATGGACGCCAGATGGACGCGGATCTGGTGGGTGCGGCCGGTGGCGATGGCCACTTCCAGGAGGCTCGCCGAGCCGTCCGGGGCGCTCCAGACGAGCTTCCAGGTGGTGCTGGCCGCCCGCCCGCCCTTTTCCACCACGGCCATGCGGGTGGGGTGGCGGGGATCGCGGCCCATGGGCAGATCGATAGCCCCGGCGGGCCGGTTGGGACGGCCGTGGACCAGGGCCAGATAGGTCTTGGACACGCGCCTGGCGGCGAAATCGGCCGACAGGGCCAGCCGCGCGGCTTCGGTCAGAGCCACGATCATAAGGCCGCTGGTGTCCTTGTCCAGGCGGTGGACGATGCCGGGCCGCTGCCCGGCCATGTGGCGCAGGTCCGGAAAATGGTGGAGCAGCCGGTTGACCAGCGTGCCCTCGGGAAAACCGGGCGCGGGGTGGACGGTCAGTCCCGGCGGTTTGTCCAGGACCAGCAGATGGTCATCCTTGGCGACAAGCCGCAGCGCCCCGGCTTCGGCCACGGCGTCGCTGGGCGTTTCCGGCAGGGCCAGGGTCAGCGTTTCGCCGCCGCGCAGCTTGTGGCCGGCCTTGCGGCAGACCGCGCCGTCAACGGTGGCCAGTCCGGCCTCGATGGCGGCCTGCACCTTGCCCCGGGATACGTCCTTCCCGGCCAGCCGGGTGCTCCAGAAACCGTCCAGGCGCGCCTGGCCGCCGTCGGCGACCGCATCATACACAGCGGTCAAGTCTGTCGTCGTCTCGTTTTCGTTCATGGTCCCTCTATTGCTGGTTGCATGGGCCAAATGCCGCCCCGGGTCAAGGCCATGGCCTGCGGAAGCGTTTGAAGATGCGACGGCCCTGGGCTATGCTGGGATGGTACACGCCACCCAAGGAGCACCCATGCAGGCCGCAATTTTTGAAAACGGCGCCGTGCGCCTGATCGAGAGGCCCAAGCCCGCCCTTGGCCCGGACGACGTGCTGATCGAGGTCCGCCTCGCCGGCATCTGCAACACCGACCTGGAACTGCTGCGCGGCTACATGGGGTTTGCCGGCATTCCGGGACACGAGTTCGTCGGCCGGGTGGTTGCCGCTCCCGGCGCCCCGCATCTGCTTGGCCGTCGGGTCACGGCCGACATCAATATCGGCTGCGGCACGTGTCCGGTCTGCTTGACGGCCGACGCCCGGCACTGTCCCAACCGCACCACCATGGGCATTGCCGGCAAGGACGGGGCCTTTGCCCAGTACCTGGCCATGCCGGCGCGAACCATCCATGTGCTGCCGGACAGCATCAGCGACGCCCAGGCCGTCTTCCTCGAGCCGCTCGCCGCCGCCCTGGAGCCGGGGCAGCAGCTCCATCTGACCGCCCGGAAATCGGTGCTCGTCCTTGGCGACGGCAAGCTCGGCATCCTGACGGCCTGCGGCCTGCGCCGGCTCGTGCCGGACATCGTTCTGGCCGGCAAGCACGAGGCCAAACTGGCCGTGGCCGCCGCCCAGGGCGTGGCCGTCCGCCAGGGCAGCGAGGCCGGCGGCATCGTGGCCGCTTTGCGTCGGGAATTCGGGCGCTTCGATGTGGTCATCGAGGCCACCGGCCGCCCCCAAGGGCTGGAAGCCGCCTTGGAGCTGGTGCGCCCGGAAGGCACGGTGGTGCTCAAGACCACCACCTTTGCCCCGACCACCCTGGCCATGGCCAAGGTGGTGGTGGACGAGATCAATCTGGTCGGCTCGCGCTGCGGCGATCTCCGGCTGGCCATCGCCTCTCTCGCGGACGGGCTGGTGGACGTGCTGCCGCTCGTCGAGGCCGCCTATCCGTTTGCCGCTTTTCCGGAAGCACTGGCCCACGCCGCCCGGCCCGGAGCCATGAAGGTGCTCCTGGATTTTCGCTCGCTCTAGGGAAACGTTTCGAGGCCCTTGCCGTCAGACGTCGAGCAGGGACTTGCGCGTCTGCGTTTCGCCCTTGAGCTCGGCCAGCATGGCGGCGAACTGCTCCGGCGAAAGGATCGGGATGTTGAGCGCTTGGGCCTTGGCCAGCTTGGAGCCGGGCTCGGCCCCGGCCACCAGGTAGTCGAGCTTTTTGGATACCGCGCTCACCACCTTGCCGCCGGCCCCTTCGACCATGGCCTGCGCCTTGTCCCGGGACATGTCCGGCAACGCGCCGGTAAAGAGGAACCGCTTGCCGGCAAAGGGCGTAACCGGGGCCGGGGCGGCCGGATCGGCCGCCTTGAGAACGGCGACCGGCCACAGGCCAATGGCCTTGAAACGGTCCAGCAAACGTCGGTTGGCCGCGTTATCGAAAAATTCCCGAATTGCGCCGGCCACTTCCGGGCCGATGTCGGGCAGCGCCGTCAACTCCTCGACCGTGGCCGCGCCCAGGGCGTCGAGGTCGGGGAAATGCTCGGCCAGGGTCCGGGCCGTGCGCGTGCCCACCTGCCGGATGCCCAGGGCCGCGATGAGCTTGGGCACGGTTGCGGAACGCCGAGCTGCTTCCACGGCGGCCACGAGATTGGCAGCGGATTTCTCGGCCATGCGCTCCAGGGGAAGCAAGTCGGCCTCGGTCAGCTCGAACAAATCGGCCGGGGTCTTGACCAGCCCCTGGTCGATGAGCGCCTGTACCCATTTGGCCCCCAGGCCCTCGATATCCAGCCCCGCCTTGGACACGAAATAGCTGATGCCGCGGCGCAGCATGGCCGGGCAGGCCAGATTGACGCAGCGCCAGGCCGCCTCGCCCTCGCCGCGAACGGCCGGCGAGCCGCAGGACGGGCAGACGTGGGGAAAAAGGAAAGGCTCGGCCCCGGCCGGACGCTTTTCCTCGACCACCCGCACCACTTCCGGGATGACGTCCCCGGCCCGGCGCACCACCACCGTATCGCCCACGCGCAGGTCCTTGGCCTTGATCTCGTCCTCGTTGTGCAGCGTGGCCCGGGACACGGTGACCCCGGCCAGGCTGACCGGGGAAAGGATGGCCACCGGCGTCAGCACCCCGGTGCGTCCGACCTGGACGTCGATGCGCTCCAGGGTGGTTTCGCCCTCGTGGGCGGGAAATTTGAGCGCGATGGCGAAGCGCGGGGCGCGGTCGGTAAAATCCAGGGCGGCCTGGAGGGCCAGGCTGTCCACCTTGACCACCACGCCGTCGATCTCAAACGGCAGTTCCTGGCGCTGCCGGCCCATGGCCTCGAAATAGGGATACACACCGTCCGTGCCGACCACCGTGCCCTGGTCGGCCACAGGCAACCCCAGGGCCTTGAGTCCGGCCATGACCGCGCTGTGGGTCTCCCAGCCCGGCCCGGCCGTCTCGCCCCAGTCCTGGCTGCCCACGGCGTAGGTGAAAAAGGTAAGCGGCCGGCTGGCGGAAATCCGGGAATCGAGCTGGCGCACCGAGCCGGCGGCGGCGTTGCGGGGGTTGGCGAAGATCTTGCCCCCCTGCTCCCGCTGGCGCTCGTTGAGTTCGTAGAAATCCTGGCGGGTCATGACCACCTCGCCGCGCACTTCGAGGAGACGCGGCAGGGGCAGCCCGGCCCGGACGGCATGGGGGGCCAAGTCCAGGGGCACGTTTCGCACCGTGCGTACGTTCTCGGTCACGTCCTCGCCCGTGATCCCGTCGCCACGGGTCAGCGCCCGGGCATAGACCCCGTTTTCGTAAATAATCTCCAGCGCCAGTCCGTCGAATTTCGGGTCCACCCAAAAGGCCGGGGCCGTGAAGGCCACGCCGTCACGTTCGAGCTTGTTGGCCGCCCGGGTCAGGAAATCGTTCCACTCGGCCTCGCTCATGGCGTTGTCCAGGCTGTACATGCGTTGCCGGTGGGGGCGCGAGGCAAAGCCTTCCAGCACCGCGCCGCCCACCCGGCGGGTGGGCGAATTGGGGTCGTCGAGCTCGGGATGGGCCGCTTCCAGGGCTTTTAATTCCCGGTACAAGGCGTCGTAGGCCGCGTCCTCCACCGTGGGGTCGTCCAGGACGTAATAACGGTAGTCGTACTCGTGGATCAGGTCACGCAGTTCGCGCAGGCGCGCGGCGGGATCAATGGTGCTCACGGCAATCACCCTTGTCGGTCGAAGTCTTCTTGGCGGTTGAGTCCGGCGTCGCCGTTGAAAACGACCTGCCACAACCGTTCGAAGGCGTGGCCGGTGTTGGCGGCGTCGTCGGGATCGGCGGCAACGATTGCCAAGGCGCGCCGGTAAAATTCCAGCGGCCGGGCCAGGATGCGCGCCCTCGCCACGAACAGCATGCCGGCCGGGGCCGTGACGAGCAGCGTCTCCGGGACCGGGCCGGCGAACAAGCGTTCATAGACCGCGCCGACCGGGATGTCCTTGCCAAACCCCGGACGGTGGCCATGCCGGACCGGATCGGCCAGATCATGCGGCCGCCCAAGGGCGTCGCACTTGAGCTTGAAAAAGGCAAACCCGGTAAAGGCCACGCCCAGGCGCGCGTTCTGGCGGATGCGCCCGGCAAAGTCCTCGGGCGTGGTCCCGGGAGCCATGTGCTCGAAGGGAGCGCCCTGGACAAAGACCGTGAAGGCGGCCAGATCGTCGTAGCGCCGCACGATGTGGGTCAGATAGGTGTGGCTCTCCCGGCCGATGTTGGGCAGGGCCAAGTCGCCTGGCGCGCCGGATTTGTCGTAGATGGTTACAGGCAGGCCCAGGCGCGCGGTCCAGGCGACGTCCTCCTGGTAGCGGGCCACCACCACCTCGACTTCGGGCGCGCTCACAAAATGGCTCGCAACCCGTCCAGACCGTCGTTTTTGCCGACCAGGATCATGGTGTCCCCGGCCTCCAGCACTTCCTGGGACTGGGGATTGAAGATCATCTCGCCGGAAGCCTTCTTGATGGCGATGATGATGAGGTTGAAGCGTTGCCGGATCTGCGATTCGATGAGGTTCTTGCCGACGATTGCCGAGGTGGGGGTCACCAGCAGTTCCTCCATCTGCAAATCGACGGCGCCGCCGCGCCCGGCCAGTTCCAGGAAGCTCGTGACCGTGGGGCGCAGCACCGACTGGGCCATGCGCACGCCGCCGTAGCGATGCGGCACCAGCACCTGGTCGGCCCCGGCCCGTTGCAGGCGCTGGGTATGCCCCTCGGCGTCGGCCCGGGCCACGATGCGGATGTTCGAGTTGAGCTGGCGGGCGGTGAGCGTCACGTAGACGTTGGCCGCCTCCTGGGTGAGCGCGGCCACCAGCGTCCTGGCGCGGAGGAGTCCGGCGGCCAGCAGCACCTCGTCGGCCGTGGCGTCGCCGGCCACGTACGGAATGCCTTGCTCGTCCAGCAGCCGGATCACCTCGGGGTTGCTCTCCACGATGACGGCCGGCACGTCCTCGGCCAGGATCTCGCTGGCCACGATGGAACCGATGCGGCCGTAGCCGCAAATGATGACGTGGCCGCTGAGTCGGTCGATGATTTTTTGCATGCGCCGTCTCCCGAAATATTTTTGCAACCGGCCCTCCACCAACACCTGGGTGAAGGAACCGACCAGATAAGCAAACGATCCCACCCCGGAGACGATGAGCACCATGGTCAGGATGCGACCGTTGCGGGACAGGGGGTAGACTTCCTGGAAACCGACCGTGGAGAGGGTGATGACGACCTGATAGAGGCTGTCGAAAAAGCTCCAGCCCTCCACCCGCATATAACCGATCACGCCGCAGACGAAGATCAAGGCCAGGGCAACGAAGCCGCCCATAAGCGGCATCCAGGTGCCCAGACGATGGGTGAGCCGGGCCGCGCGGCTGTGCAGGCGCAGGGAGCGGTGGCCCATGGCTAGCCCATCTCCAGCAGCCGCTGGCGCAGGAGCGCCACTTGATCGCGGTACTGGGCCGCCTTCTCGAATTCCAGGGCCTTGGCCGCCTCGCGCATGTCCCGCTCCAGCATCTTGATTTTCTTTTCCAGACCCTTTTTGGACAAGCCGCCGTAGGCCTCGGTCTCTTCCTGCACGGCAGCGCCGACGCTCACCCCGCCGCTGCCCAGCCCGTAGCCGCCGCCCCCGGCGCTTTGCGGCGCGTAGGCGGTCCCGGAAGAGCCGCCCTGGCCGTACAGGCTGTCGAGCACGCTGTCCATGGTCTTGACGATGGACCGGGGCACGACGCCGGTTTCCAGGTTGGACGCTTCCTGCTTTTCCCGCCGCCGGGCCGTCTCGTCCATGGCCAGGCGCATAGAATTGGTGATCGTGTCGGCGTAGAGGATGACGCGCCCGGCGACGTTGCGCGACGCCCGGCCGAAGGTCTGGATGAGCGAGCGCACCGAGCGCAGAAACCCTTCCTTGTCCGCGTCCAGGATGGCCACCAGCGACACTTCCGGGATATCCAGCCCCTCGCGCAGGAGGTTTATGCCGACCAGCACCGCGAACTCGCCCTGGCGCAGGGCCTTGATGATGGCCACCCGCTCCAGGGTGTCGATGTCGGAGTGCAGATAGCGGGAGGTGACGCCCATGGAGTTGAAGTACTCGTTTAATTCCTCGGCCATGCGCTTGGTCAGCGTGGTCACCAGCACCCGCTCGCCGGCCTCCATGCGCGCCCGGCACTCGGCCATGAGGTCGTCCATCTGGCCCTTGGTGGGCCGCACTTCCACGATGGGATCGAGCAGGCCCGTGGGCCGGATGATCTGCTCCACCACCACGCCCTCGGAGCGGTTGACCTCCCAGTCGCCGGGCGTGGCCGAGACGTAGACGGCCTGGCCGATGCGGCCGAGAAATTCCTCGAAATTAAGCGGCCGGTTGTCCAGGGCCGAGGGCAGGCGGAAGCCGTAGTCCACCAGCGTCTGCTTGCGCGAGCGGTCGCCGGCGTACATGCCGCCGACCTGCGGCACGGTGATGTGGGACTCGTCCACGAACAGGATGAAATCCTTGGGGAAATAATCGAGCAACGTGTACGGCGGATCGCCGGCCCGCCGGCCGTCGAGGTGTCGGGAATAGTTCTCGATGCCGTTGCAGTAGCCCAGCTCCTCGATCATCTCGAGATCCTGCATGGTGCGCATTTCCAGGCGCTGGGCCGAGAGCAGGTCACCCGCTCCGCGCAGCTCCGTCAGGCGCAGGCGCAGCTCCTCGCGGATGTCGGACACGGCGCGATTTAAGTTGTCGCGGTCCGACACGTAGTGGCTGGCCGGGAAGATGACGGCCTTTTCCATGGAGCCCAGCACTTCGCCGGTCAGCGGATCGGTCTCCAGGATGGCTTCCAGCTCGTCGTCGAAAAATTCCAGGCGCAGGGCCCGGTCCCGGGCATAGGCCGGGATGAGCTCGATGACGTCGCCGCGCACCCGAAAGACGCCCCGGTGGAAATCGTAGTCGTTGCGCTCGTATTGGATTTCCACCAGCCGCCCGAGCACCTTTTCCATGCCGATCTTTTCGCCGACAGTGAGCGTCAGGACCATGCGCTCGTAATAATCGCGCGAGCCGAGGCCATAGATGCAGGACACCGAGGCCACGATGAGCACGTCGCTGCGGGTTAAAAGCGAATGGGTGGCGGCGTGGCGCAGCTTGTC
>JBKICS010000015.1:0-15080 GCA_046567015.1 Acidobacteriota bacterium
TATGGCCCTTGCCGCCGTGCACCCGCGCCCTGGCCCCAACGGCCTCGGCGGCATTGACCAGGAGGTGTCGCAGCACCTGGCCGAGTTCGCCGGGCACGAACAGGACCGGCGGCAAGCCGGCGTCGATGTCCAGGCTCACCTCGGCCCCATGGCGCCAGGCGTTTCGCGACACGGCCAGGACGTCGGTCACGGCCTGAGCCAGATCGACAGGCTCGGGCCGTTCGCCCCGGGAGCCGGCGAAGCGATCGAGCGCCTGGATGCACTCGGTCACCCGGTTAAGGCCCTGGCTGGACTCCCGGATGGCCGCCGGGGCCTCTTGCAGCAGGAAAACCAACTCTTCGTCGCCGAGCAGCCGCGTCAGCTCCTCGGCCAGGGCAACGTCGCCGTCGCTTTCCAGGGCACAGGCGCTTACGGTGTCAAGAAGTTCCAGCAGCCGCGCCAGGGCCGTACCGAGAAAATCCAGATTGCCGCCGACATACTGCACCGGCGTGGTGAGTTCCTGGGCGATGCCGGCGACCAGCGCCGCCTGCGACCGAGCGCCGCTGGCCGCCAGGCCGCCAAGGGCCAGACATTCTTCCCGGGCGGCCAGCAACCTGGCCAGGCGATGCGTCAATTCCGCCGGCCGCACCGGACAAGCGATCACCTCGTCGGCCAGGGTCAGGGCCTCGGCCACGGCCGCGTCGGGGGCGGAGGCGGGCAAAACGGCCAGCACCGGAAAAAACGCCGCGCCGCCGCGCGCCTTTGCCCGGGCCACCACCCCCGCCTGGGCCGCCAGGTTCGCCGCGTCCGCAACCAGTGCCAGGCAGTCCTCGGGAAGCCCGGCCCCGACCGCCGCCTCGGCCAGCGCATGCCCGGCCGCCACAAGGATCTCGGCGACTTCTTCCCGCCCGTCGTCCAACCAAAGACCGATGCTGCCCATGCCTGCCCCTTTTGTTGCCTGCTCCTTGGCCAAGTCGGCCTCGCCGCAGGAATCGCGCCGAGGAAAACCCCGGTCTTCGCGGCGGTTGCGCCGACACCCCGCTTTCCCCTATGCTGCGGCCAGTGGAAGAACCCGCCCGCGTATCGCCAAGGAGACGCCCATGACCGCCCTCATTGTCGCCGCCGCTGCCCTCGTGGCCGCCGCCATGTATTGCATGGCCCTGTACAACGGCCTGGTTCGCGGCCGCAACCTGGCGGCGGAAGCCCAAAGCGGCGTGGATGTGCAGCTTAAGCGCCGGGCTGATCTCATTCCCAATCTCCTGGCCGCGGTCAAGGGCTACATGGGGCATGAGCGCGGGGTTCTGGAGTCCGTGACCGGACTTCGCGCCAAGATCGCAGCCGCCCCGGACGATGTCGCCCGCTACCGCCTCGAAGGCGAACTGACCCAGGCCCTGGGCCGCCTGTTCGCCCTGGCCGAAAGCTATCCGCAACTGCGGGCCAGCGAGAACTTCGCCTCCCTGCAACAGGAGCTGGCCGCCATCGAATCCGAGATCCAGATGGCCCGGCGCTATTACAACGGCGCGGCCCGGGCGCAAAACAACCGGGTGCAGACCTTTCCGGCCAATCTGTTGTCCGGGGCCTTCGGGTTTGCCACCCTGCCCTATTTCGAACTCGACGATCCGGCCGAACGCAACGTCCCCCGCGTCTTCTTCGACGGCGGAGCCGGGGCATGATCCGGGCGGTTCTCGGCCGCCTCCTGCTGGCGTTGGCCCTGGCCGCCCTGCCTCGGACGGGTCTAGCCGCCGGCAACGCCGAGCGCATCCTGGGCTTTGACAGCCGGGTGGTCATCGCCCCGACCGGCGATCTCACCGTCACCGAGACCATCCGGGTCTGGGCCACCGGAGCCAGTATTCGCCAGGGCCTCGTGCGCGAATTCCCCACCCGCTACACCGCCTCCGACGGCAGGATAACGTCGGTGGGGTTTCATCTCCTTTCGGTTCGCCGCGACGGCCACAGCGAAGACTCCCACACCGAGACCGCAGCCAACGGCGTCAAGGTCTACATGGGGAAAAAGGGCCGCTTCATCAGCCCAGGCGAGCACACCTACGAACTGACCTACGCAACCGACGGCCAGATCGGACAATTTGCCGCCTATGACGAGCTCTACTGGAACGTCACCGGCAACGGCTGGCGGCTGCCCATCGACCGGGCTACCGCCCGCATCGTGCTGCCGCCCGGGGCCGAGATCCGGCAATACGCCGCCTACACCGGCCCCATGGGAGCCCGGGGCGAGGACTACGCCGTCGACACTGCCGAGCCCGGCGTTTTTACCTGCGAGACCACGAGCCCCTTGTCCCCGGGCGAAGGCCTGACCGTGGCCGTGGCCTTTCAAAAAGGCCTCATTGCGTTGCCGACGCCCGCCCAGCGCGCCCTGGCCAACCAGGGCTTTCGCATGGCCGCGTCCGGGCTGGCGGTGGTGACGGTCTTTTCCCTGACGGCCTGGTGGCTCGTGGGCCGCGATCCCACGCGCGGGCTCATCGTGCCGCTTTTCGCGCCGCCCCAGGGCATTTCCGCCCCGGCGGCCCGGTATGTGCGGCGGATGGGCTTCGACGACAAGACGTTTTGCGCCGGCCTGGTCCAGATGGCCGTGGCCGGGGGGCTTATCATCGAGGACGCCGACGACGTCTATATCCTGGCCCGGGGAAAAACCGCCGCCGACAAGGGCTCCTGGCAGGACGCCGTTACCGGCGATCTGCTCGGCTCCACGCCGGCCTTGCGCGTCACCCAGGCCAATCACGCCGTCATCAACAAGGCTCGGAAAAATCTGGAGAAAAACCTCAAGCGCGACTATGAGGGATCGCATTTTCAGGTGAACCGGGCCTTTTTCGGCCTGGGCGCGGCCCTGTCGGTTCTCGCCTTCGGCCTGACCGCGCTTCGGGCCGACAATCCGCAGATGGCCGGCATGTTCATCCTGTGGCTTGGCATCTGGACCTTCGGCGTGGCCGCCCTGACCCTTCGGGCCTTGACCGCCCTGCGCAAGGCCAAGGCGCGGCCCAGGTTTACGACCCTGGTCGCGGCCCTTTTCGCCTGCCTCATCGCCGCGCCGTTTCTGATCGGCGAGCTGGTCGGCGCGGCCTTTTTGTCCATGGCCCTGACCCTGCCGGCCACGGCCTGTCTGGTGGCCATCGCCGTATTAAACGCCCTGTTCCACCATCTGCTCAAGGCCCCCACCCCGCTTGGACGGCAGGTCATGGACGCCCTGGAGGGTTTTCGGCTCTACTTGTCCCTGGGCGAGCGCGAGCGCCTCGACATCCTCCATCCGCCGGACCGGACGCCGGAACTGTTCGAACGCTACCTGCCCTATGCCCTGGCCCTGGACGTGGAAGTGGCCTGGACGGCCCAGTTCGCCGACGTCCTGGCCCAGGCGGCGGCCGAGGGCTACACGCCGGGATGGTATGTCGGGCCCGGCTTTTCCTCCGGGGACTTTTCGGGCTTTGCCGACGGCCTGGGCAGCGGATTTTCCTCGGCCATCAGTTCCTCGGCCACGGCTCCGGGCTCCGCTTCCGGCAGCGGCGGGGGCGGGAGTTCCGGCGGCGGCGGGGGCGGCGGAGGCGGCGGCGGCTGGTAAGCGCACCCGCGCGCGGCGGGGGCGTGGCCGGGGCTGACGCCTGTTGTCGCGGGCGTCCCTTGGCCAGGCGGCAGCCGGTGCGGGGATGCGTTGGCCCGGCGCGGGCCGGAGCCTGGGGAGGTGGCCCCAAACGAGTCGCGGCGCGGGTGAGACGGTGCGCCGCGAGCCGCGGCGACGCCCTCCCGCACGTTCTTCCCGGACCCTTGGCCGTGCTATCGACGGCACGGACCTGATTTCCTCCATTCCAGACGCATTCGCGCCGGCTCGTTGCACCATGAACCATTCCTTGCATTGCTGTGTCAAAGCAAAGATGTTACGCTGCTTCACCCAAGGACAGGGCTGAACCACTTTCGCTTTTCCCGAGGTTTCGCAGACGTCCGAGCTTTTGCGAGAGCGCCTGCGGGCGCCGTATTGCGACTCGTTCCATGGCGATTTCCAGGGCACAGGCCATGCAATCGAAAAACCCCCGCTGCACCGAACCGACGCCCGCCAACTGAGCGCACCATGGAAACGCAAAATATCTCCATCGCCATCCTGAGCAATAATCTGCACCACGCGACCAGGGACAAAAAAAATTGTCTCCAACTGAACGTCAAAAACGTTCTGATAAGCGACGACCTTGAGGACATGCTGCAACCGATTCAAAGCGACGCGGTCCAGGTGGTCATCATCGATTCGGCGGTCAAGGGCATGGACGGCTGGTCCTGCCTGCGCAACCTGCGCAAGGCCATCCGGTCCAAACTGCTGCCGGTTATCATGGTCACGACGGAAAGCAATCTGCAACACGTCGTCAAAGCCATCGCCGCCGGCTGCAACGGCTATGTCATCCGCCCCTATTCCATAACCACCTTCCAACGGCATCTGCAGATGGCCATCGAGACGACCGGCATCGCCGAAGTGGAACTGGAACAGTTGGACGCGGCCAAGGAACTGGTCGTCCAAGGCCGCTTTGACGAGGCCTTGCAGGAATTTTCCGAGATAGTGGAAGAAGAAAACGAGTCGGAGTCCTGGTTCAACAAGGGGCTGGACTATCTGCATCGCCAGAAATACGGCAAGGCCATCATCGCCTTCAACAAGGCCGTGGCGCTCAATTCCATGTACGCCGAGGCCTACAAGGGCATGGCCCAGGCCTACAAAGGCAAGGGCGACACCGCCAATTACCAGGCCTACCTCGACAAATCAGCCGAGATCCTGGCGCTGCAGGATCGCCTGGCCGAACTCAAGGAACTTTTTGCCGAAATCCTCGAATCCAACCCCGACGCCATCAATCCCTACAACTCCCTGGGCATCAACCTGCGCAAGAAAGGCGACTACGCCGGGGCCATGCATGCCTATGCCCAGGCCTTGACCCTGACGCCCAGGGACGAAAACCTCCTGTTCAACATTGCCAAGGCCTGCATCTTCGCCGAAGACTATGCCAAGGCCATGGAACATCTGGAAACGGCCATATCCATCCGAACGCCCTTCCCCGAAGCCGCCCAGTTGCTCGCCAAGCTTCGGGCCAAGCAGTATACCCAGTTCGATGCGGCCCCGAAACCGAACACGACCGACGCCGGCCAGGGCAGCCTGGCCATGGACGTCTAAGGACGGCCCTTTCGCCCCATGACCCAGGACAACTGGATATCCGGCATCTTTTCCCTCAAAACCACCCTCAAGGTCGGGTTTGGCGTCACCACGCAGACCTCCCTTTCCGAGACCTATTGGTTCGTCAAGGAAACCGGCGACGACGTCTTCGAGGTGCAAAGCCTGGACATGGATTTCAAGCGGCAGGGCAAGCCCTTTGTCATCAACCGGGCCCAGCTGTTCGAGGAGTACCACCTTGAGCCGGACTTGAGCTACCGCCTGCTCAGCCAGCCACTCCTCGTCGGGGACCACTACCGGGCCACGACCAAGTACGCCCATGCCGAGCGGGAATACCTCAAGATCAAGGGCATCGACGAGGACAACATCCGGGCCAACTTCGGCCTGGGACTCGTCTATCTGGCCATGGGCAAGGCCGACAAGGCCACCTATATCTTCGACCGGCTGGTGCGCCTAGAAGAGACCTTCGAACCGCGGCACAAGCATCTGTTCAACGAGTTCGGCATCAGCCTGCGCAAGCAAGGCCTGTTCGAGGCCGCGCTCGCGTATTATTTCCGGGCCCGCGAACTCTCCCCAGGCGACGACCACCTGCTGCTCAACATCGCCCGGGTCTACTTCGAGCAAAAGCGCCTGCCCGAGGCCGAGGCCATGGCCCGGGAAGCCTTGGCCATAAACCCCGATCTGGCCGAAGCCAAGCGCCTGCTCAACCACATCTGGGACATGCCGCTGCGCAACGACAGCCTGCCGCCGCTGGACATATAACGCCGCGTCCCCAGACAGAGAGCCTTCGCCTCTCCTTGGCAACACCCTTGACTACCTGTTTTTTATAACGAAATCTCGTGTCTGCCCGGGGACGTCACACCCGTCCGACTCCAGACGCCCCGTGCGCCGATCCCTGACCGCATCGAACATGCCTTCCGGTTGCCTGCTCCGCCGCTGCCCGGTCGCGGCCGCCGGGGACGCACCGCGTGTCCCCGGCGGCCGACCCGGCCTCACGAGCGCGGACTGTCCAGGGCCAAGGCCTCTTCACACAGCACCTTGCGCCCCGAGCGAGCCAGGATGCGGGCCATGTCGTCGCGCCCGGGCAGCCGGCTCTTGGCCATGGCCGCCAGATGTCCCGTGAGCCGGTCGGCCGTGGCGAAATAGGTCCGGACCACGGTCATCAGATCGCGCAGCTCGGCCAGTCGCGACAGCCAGCCGAGCCCTTCGGCATAGACGATGGCGGAGGCGGCATGGGCGGCGATGACGGCGTGGAGATAGGAAGCCGGAGCCGTGGCCAGCAGGCGGTCGAAATACCGCTCGGCCACAAGCTTCGGGCAATGTTCGGCCACCAGCCGGCGCAGCAGCGGATCGGCGGCCACGTCGGCCACGCCGGGGAACTCCCGGGCCAGGGCGGAACCGATGGCGTCCTTGAGCGTCGTGATCTCGGCCGAGACGTCGCGGCTTAAGGCCACAAGCCCGGCCCGGCCGCCGGAAAGCCGGCGTTCGCGCAGCAGAAGTTCGGCCTCGTCCCGGGCCTTTCGCCGCAGGATATCCAACACTTCGGGGATATAGCGGCGGCGACTGGCGGCGAATTCCGCCTCGGTCATGGCCATGCCGGCCAGGATTTCGTACGACGAGCAGGTGACTCCGGCCTTGTTGGCCGAGGGGCCCGGGGCAATGAGCGTCCCGGCCGCCTCCAGGTGCTGGCGGGCCGTGGCCGTGAGAAAGAGGTTGGCTCCTTCGATGATCACCCGGGCCGAGGGACGGCCCGTGGCGTCGCAAAATTCCCGCCAGTTGCCGCTGTTTATGGTGTCGGGACGCCCGCCGGCCGGAATGAACAGGTCGGCGACGGTCGTATTGTGCAGGACGCCGCGCAGCCTCGCCCCCTCGGGCGTGTCGGCGGCGGCCACGAAGGCCTCGTCGCAGGAGAGCTTGTCCCGGTCAAAACCGGCGATATTGCGCTCGGCCGCAACCAGCCGGGCCAGTTCCCCGGGGTCCAGGCCGTTCGGGTCATAGGCCGCGCCGTGGCCGTCGCTTACGGCCAGGATGCGCGCCCGCTCGCCGTAGCGGGCAAAGAGCTGGAGGATGGCGTTGCCGGCCACGTCCCCGGCCGGGCCGCCGGTGAGCTTGACCGTGAAGGGCTGAACATCGGGGTCGATGCCGGCCTCGCGCAGGAAGGCGTCGGCGAATTCCAACACGCCAAGGCTTGTGACCCCGTAGCGCTTGTGGTTGATGCCGCCCTCGGGCTTGGAGCTCATAAACGCCCGGGGCCAGCCGTAGCCGCGCTCGGCGGCCCGGCGCACGATCCAGCGGATATGCTCGGGCGTGATCCCCTCGTCCGGGCCGAGATAGACCAGCTCTTCCCGGCCAAGGAGATCCACCACCCCGGGCAGGCTGCCGCCGTCCGGGCCCGGGACCAGCAGGTCGAGCAACCCGTCCACGGCGCTTTTAAGCGCCAGGGTGGGATCGGCCCCGGGACCAAGGAGCAACACCGCCTTGGCCCCGCCTTCGGGGATGTCCTTGTTCTTGTACTGCTGGGACAGCGCCAGGTTCTTGGCCTCGCTGTAGAGGCGGCCGGCCTCGGCCTCGAGCTGCTCCGGGCTCCTGGCCCGCACCAAGCGCACGCCGCCCCGGGCCATCTCCCGGTAGCGCACATGAAAGCCGCGCATGTCCGGGCCGCTGAAAAAATACAGGGCATGGGGCAATGGCTCGCCCTCTTCCGGGGGAGCGCCGGAAATGGCCTCGATGACGGCCGGATCCAGGCGAAGCGCCAGCCCGAACCGGTCCGGCAGAAAGAAATTGGTGCGCCGGGTATGCCGCCACAAGGTCAGCAGCCCGGCCAGCACCTGCCGCGCCACCTTGTCCTCCACGGTTTCGACGGCGGCCAGGGCGGCGGCTTCGGCCGCATCGATCCCCTGGGACACCGGCTCGGGGGTGTGGGGGTCGAACCGGGCCGCAAAGGCCGCCAGACAGGGGCGCAGCGCGGCATGGTGCTGCAGCACGGCCCGGGTCACATTGTAGGCGCTAAAGGCATAGGGACGTTGGCCGACCAGGAACTGGCGCACGCATTCGCAGGCGGCCGCCGCCAGCTCCGCCTCCTGCGGACTGAAGCCGCGCCGCGCGGCCAGGACGTCCCAGAGACCCGGAACGGTCCACTTGACCCGGCGCAGGCGCAGGCGCAGCCGCTTCCAGGCCGGATCGACCGGGTCCAGAGCCTTGCCCTCCTTGGCGATGTACAGGCTCACCACCGACACGTCGCCGCCGGCCAGGACGAACCGGTCGGAATAGCCGCGCAGGATATCGAACCCTTCGGCGGCCACGGCCTGGACCACCTGCAGGAGCAGGCGACGGCGCGGCGGTTCACGCATGGCCACCACCAGCCGGCTTTCCGAGACTTCGGCCAGGATGTGCAGCTCCACCCGCACCTCGTCGCGGCCGGCGAGTTCCCTGGCCAGGGCGAAATGCCGGGCGGCCCGCAGGGGATCGAACTTTTCCACGTAATCGGCCGGCGCGCCGCGCAGGAATTCCACGAAGGCCTTGCGCTGGCGGGGATCGAGATGGCCGCCGGATTCCATGAGCGCCAGGGCTTGGCGCATGGCCCGGCTGCCGGAACCCACCGGGGGCTGGGGTTCGAGCAGAAAGGTGTCGAGGCGCAGCCGCCCGTCCTGGGAGGCGTAGAGGCGCGAGGTGCGGATGTTGTCGTCGGCGCGTTCGGTCAGATGTTCGATCAGGGCCTGGGGGCCGGCCGGGGCGATGCGGGTGACCCGGGTGCGGGTCTGGTCCCACAAGGTCGCGGACTGGCCGCCGGTGAGCACCTCGCCGGACAGGATGGCCCGGATATGGCGGGCGCGTTCGGCCGGGCCGTGGGTGCGAAAATAATAGGGCGGCATGCTGGCCAGAAACCAGGGCACGAGTTGGTCCGATTCGCGACGCAGCGCCCGGTGGATGGTTCGAGTAAACGCAGCGGCGTCGGGGAGTTCAGGCAGGCTCACAGGCGGCTCCTTGGCGGTCGTTGGCGAAGCTGGCGGCCCTTGCACACGTAGCCATCTCATGGCCAAAGGTGTTTGAAATGGCAAGGGCCTCTCCCCTTCCCCGCGATTATGTGCTATGTTTGCGGTAACCCCAACCCGGGAGGTTTTATGACCAGGATTGCCTCTTTTACCAAGCTTGAGCACGAATTGAGCCCGAAATTGCGTGAAAGCATGGGCTTGGCCGAATCCACGGCCGATGCGCAAAAATTTTTCGTCTACAGCATACTGGAACTTTTAAACGGGGTTTTGGCCGAACACAGCGAGCCCTTTGAGATCTTTTACGAGGATATTGTTCTGACTCCGGGCCAGGCCCCGGGCTATGCCCTCTCCCCGCGCCTGCGCGACCATCCGCCCCTGGCCGACGCGCTGGCGGGGTCCGATCTGCCGGCGATCCTGGCCCGCTTCGCCGAAGTCGCCGGCCGGCGCTCCATCGCCCTTGGCAAGAAGCCGGCCAAGACCGAGGCCAAGATGTATCACGGGACCGGACGGGCGGCGCGCTGATCCGGGCGCACAGCCGCAGCCGGGGCGAGGCGGCCGGACGGCGTTTGCTTGGACCAAACGGAATCGACTGATGCCGCTTCACGCCTGAGGCCGGGACGCGGCGGGGCGGCCTCGATACAGGGTCAGCCCCCGCCGCTCCCGCACCACCTCGAAAAGCTGGCGCAACACGCCCAGATAGGGGCTCTCCCCGGCCGGCTGGCCATTGATGACGGCAACAGCCAGCCGGGCCAGGGGAGCCGTGCGCCTTGTGAGCACATGGACCAGCGGAGCCAAGGACGCCGGCAGGCCGGCATCCTCCGGGGCCAGGGCCAAGGTCATGCGCCCGCCGCCGGCCTCCACGACCCCGACCGGACGCGCGCCGACAAAGGAAACCCAGGTTCCGGCCACGCGACGCGGCCAGGAAAGTCCATCGAGCTCACCCGCCCCGCTCCACAAGGCGGCCGGATCACGGCCGCAAAGCCACCACGGCTCCTCCCCGCCAGGCCCGGCGGCAAGCCGGCGCACGGCCCTCGGGTCGGCGAACTGCGGGCCGGAGAGCCCCTCGAAAAATGCGCCGGAGACGACCTCGCCGGAGAGTTCCATGCGCCTAAGCGCCCGAAAGACCCCGGTCCAGCTCAGGGCCGCCGTCTCGCGGACCAGCATGTCCCGGCACAGGACGCCGTAGCGGGCCAGGAGCAGCCGGGCCCGGTCCATGGCCAGTTCCTCGGCGGCCACCGGATCCTCCGGCGCGGGCGGCACGCGCAGCGCCCGCCACACCCCGGCCAGAGGCAGGGAGGCGGCGAACCGTCCGGGCGCTGTGCGTCGAAAGGTCCGGCGTCCGGCCCGGGCGGTTTCGCCGTAGGCCGCCTCGGCGGTAAAATCCGTGGCCACGCCCCGACGCAGCACGGCCAGGGCCTGGCAGGCCGCTTCGCCCTTCCAGACCGCCTGCCACAGACGCTCGGTCAAGGCCGTCGGCGTAAGGCCCGTGATTTCGAGCAGCGCCGAGAAATCGTAGCCGGCCCGGACGTCGGGAAAGAGTCCGGCGTCAGGCGGGCGGGAAGCGAAGCCGGCCAGGTCGAGATCGTCCGGCCGGGCGAAGAGTACCTTTTTCTCCCCGGCCCCGAACCAGCCGAGGCCGGTCTCCTCCAGGGCGGCGTCGAGCAGGCCCGGCTCGTAGCCCCGGCAGCGGGCCGGCAGCACTTCGGTCTCCCACAGCCCGGCCGGCAGGGGCAGGCAGGCCAGCCGCTCCAGGCGCTCGGCCAGCCCGGCCGCGTCGTCCGCCGGCCGAGCCAGCCCCTGCCACACGGCCAGGAAATACGGCAGCCCGCCCGCCGGCCAGGCGACCAGGGCCGGCCGCCGGGCGGCCCGGGACAGACGCAGCAAGGTCTCGAAATTGGCCGCGTCGCACCACAGGTCCTCGGCCCGTCCGGTGATGAGTTCCCCGAGAACAACGCTGCCGGCGGCGCGCAACTCTTCAAGCATCACTTGAAGTATTTCTGGGGACAGGCCGAGCCCCCCCGACAGGCTCCCCAGGCTGCGGGGACCATAAAAGGACAGCCACTGGGCAAAAAACCCTTCCCGCCTGGCCTTCACGTCCGCTTCCGACCCCGGCCGGCGGCGCGGCTGGCGGGCCTTGGCCGCCAGGGGCCGCGCCAGGGCGGGATCGCCGAAAAAGGTTTCGGCCACATCGGCCGCCAGTTCCAGGGCCACAACCAACCCGGCTTCGCCGCTTGGCGCATCAATGCGGGCCAGCTTGGCGGCCAGGGCCGTCTCCACGGCCTGGGTGGGCAAACCGTGGTCGCGCTCCACGGCGGCGAGCACGGCGTGCCATTCGGACTCCGGCAGACAAATGCGTTCCTTGAGATATTCCAGCACCTCGGCCGGGCTGCCCGGGGCGTAGCCGGGGTGCAGGCGTCGGCGTCTGGCCTCGAAGGCGGCGACCACCGGCTCGGGCACGGCCGGGCGGCCCGGGCCGCGCGCCACCTCGGCCACCAGATCCGGGCGCGCGCCGGTGGGGCCGGCCGCCGTGCCGGCGTCGGTCAGATACATGTATTCGGTGATGTGGCGCCAGACGAGATCGGCGGCAAAGGGACTTTGCAGGCGGGTATGGGCCACGGTCACGGCCATGGCCCCGGACTCGACGTCGGTCAGGAACCCGGCCAGCCCGGCCGGATCGAACAGATCGACCAGGCAGGTGCGCCAAGCCTCCAGCACCATGGGAAAATCGCCGTAGCCGGTCACAGCGGCGAGCAGTTTTCGCGCCCGCAGCCGGGTGATCCACAGCGGCTGGCGCTTGCCGAAGCCGTCGCGCGGCAACAGCAGCGCCCGGCCGGCCGCCTCGCGAAAGGCCGCGCCGTAAGCCCCGGAACCTTCCAGGCGCTCCCGCAGAAGCGCTTCCACCTGCCGGGCCGAAACAGCGGCCAACACGGCCAGCGGATCGACCTCGCCGGGCAGGGTGACGGCCAGGCAGTCGTTGCCGGCGAAAACCGGCACGGGATGGCCGACGAGCTGCTCCAGGGCGGTCTCCAGGGCCAGGCCCCAGGGCGCGGTGACGGCCAGGCCCAGGGGGGCGTGGAAAATGACCTGATTGCCGGGCGTACCGCCCGGGCCGGTGTCGGTGACCTCGATGAGCAGATGCCGGGCATGGGGCAGGGGCGCGCCGGTGGCCTCCTTCTGGCGGTGCAGGTAGCCGAGCAAGGCCTCGGCCGCCGCCGGCTCCAGGAAACACTCGGTCTCAAGTTCCTTGGCAAAGGCGGGGTCATCGAGACGGGCCTCGGCCTCTTCCAGGAACTCGCCCAGGCGGGCGGAAAAATGGCGGTCCCGGGAGCGGGCCTCGCCGAGCCAGAACGGGGCCGGCACCGCCCCGCTCGGGGCCGGGGAGACGAAGACGTCGGCGTCGGTGATGCGCTCGATGCGCCAGTTCTGGGCCCCGAAGGCAAAGACCTGCCCCAGCCGCGCTTCCCAGACGAACACCTCGTCGAGTTCGCCCAGGCGCGTGCCCAGGTCCTGGCGGCGTAGCGCATAGTAGCCTCGGTCGGCGATGACCCCGCCCGAGGCGTAGAGACGCAGGAGCGCCCCGGCCCGGGCCGAGGCCGTGCCGTCGATGGCGTCGATGGCGACCAGCGGCGAGAGTTCGCGCAGGCGCGTGGCGGCGTAGCGCCCGGCCAGCATGCCAAGGGTCAGGTCAAAGGCCGCCCGGGACAGGTCGCGGTAGGGCCAGGCCCGGCGCACCGCGAAATAAAGCGCCTCCACGTCCCAGGTTTCGACCCCGAGCATTGCCACCAGCACCTGGGCCAGCACGTCCAGGGGCGCTTCCACGGGCCGCAGCGCCTCGATGTCGCGCCCGGCCGCCGCCTTGGCCATGACCGCGGCTTCGAGCAGATCCTTTTCCGAGGTGGGCAGGAAAACGGCCCGGCTCACCTCGCCAACGCCATGTCCCGAGCGGCCAATACGCTGGACCGCCGCGCTCACCGTGGGCGGGCATTCGACGAGCAGCACCTCGTCCACCGAGCCGATGTCGATACCGAGCTCCAGGGAATTGGTGGCCACCACCGCCCGCAGTTCCCCGGCCTTGAGCCGTGCTTCCACGGCCTGGCGCAGTTCCTTGGCCAAGGAGCCGTGGTGGGCGTGGGCGAGCGGCTCGTCCAGGTCGGCGTTTATGAGCCTAGTGAGCTTTTCGCACAGCTTGCGGCTGTTGACGAAGACCAGCGTGGTGCGGTTGGCGGCGATGCGTCGGCGCACCCTGGCCGCGACCAGGGTCAGAAACGAGGCGTCCGGCGTCTCCCGGTCGTCCCAGGAAGCGTACTCCACGCGCACAGCCATGCGTTTCTCGGCCGGGCTGGTCACCACCATAACCGGTCGCGGGGCAAGCTCCCCATCGGCCACCTCGCCAACCGGCTCCAGGCCGCCGACCATGGCGGCCACCGTGGCGAGCGGCGAAACCGTGGCCGACAGGGCCACGCGCTGGAACTCGCCGGCAAGCAAGGCCAACCGCTCCACCGCCGCCAGGAGAAAGACGCCGCGCTTGCTGCCGGCCACGGCGTGGATCTCGTCGAGAATGACGAGCCGCACCGCGCCGAGCATGCCCCGGCCGCCCTTGGAACTGAGCAGGAGGCTCAAGGATTCCGGGGTGGTAATGAGGATTTCCGGGGGCTGGCGCAGCATGCGGCGACGCGCATCGGACGGGGTGTCGCCGGAGCGTATCTCGGCCCGTATGTGGGGCCAGGGTTGGCCGGCGGCGGCAAAGGCCTGGCGCAGGCCGGCCAGGGGACTGAGCAAATTGGCCCGCACGTCGCTGCCGAGCGCCTTGAGCGGCGAGACATAGACCACGCTCACCTGCCCGGCCGGCCAGCGGCCGGTGGCCAGGGCGTCCAGGGCGGCGAGAAAGGCGGTCAACGTCTTGCCGGAGCCGGTGGGGGCCACGGCCAGGACATGCTCGCCGGCCGCGATACGCGGCCAGGCCCGGCGTTGGATGTCGGTGGGCTCCCCGACATGCCGGGTGAACCAGTCGCGGATGAGCGGATGAAACGGCAGCGCCATGGGGGGACTATGACCGGGGCGGCGGCTTTTTCCAAGGGTATCCGGCCATTTCAATAATAATTTATTATTCTAGTGTATTGACGCTCTTTTGCACAAGTTTGGAACAACCCAGGAACAAATGCGGCACAGACGGCCGCCTGGGGTTTCAGCGGCAAATCAGCAAATTTTACTCAATATTTTAGTATATTATATCTATTACGCACACAGAACGAACAGAAAAGGAACAGGCGAGGGTCGGTTGGCGACAGAGAGCGCATAGGTCGGCGGCCGGTTACGAACAGGGTAGGAACAGGTCAGGAACAGCCTGGAAAGGGGTTACGCACACTCTGGCGACAGGCACGAGAGGGGTTACGCACACCTTGACGCTGAGAAAGGAACAGCCTGCGCACACCGTAGCGACAGGCACGGGCAGGTTGCGCACACTGCGGCGCAGGGAAAGGAACAGCCTGCGCACACCGCAGCAACAGGCATGGGGCAGGTTGCGCACACCGGGGCAACAGGTCGGAAACACCGTCCACCGGCCCCGGGAACCCGGCATCGTGCCGGCCCCGGCCCGTCTCAGCCGACATCCTCCCCGGGTTCGGCCGCAACCGGCGTCACCCGGGCCGCGACGCCCCGACCGCTCAGATAGGCGGCATACGCCTCGGCCGCCTCGCGCCGGTCGCACGCGCGCAGCACGAGCTGGGCTGTGTCCGTCTCGTCCCAGACCCAGACGTATTCGTCCGGCACGATGGCCAGCAGCAACAACTCCTGGCGCAACCGGGTGCGCGCCCGCTCGCGCTGGTCGAAATCGTTCGCGTCATAAGGGCCGCCAACAGCCAGCACCCACCACCCTGCGTCGGTATTGCCCATGGTTGCTCCAAGGGGATGTAAAAAGAGAAGGCGAAAGAGGCCTCCGGCGGCCGGGGGCCTGAGGCCCC
>JBKICS010000016.1:0-2864 GCA_046567015.1 Acidobacteriota bacterium
GAAACGGAACATCCATCTCCTGAGCCAGCCGCTCGCCGCCGCCGGTGCTGAAGATGTGGTGCACCGAGCCGCAGTCCGGACAGGCAAAGCCGCTTAAATTTTCCACGAGGCCGAGGCTGGGGACGTCCATCTGGCGGCAGAAGGTGACGGAGCGGCGCACGTCGTCCACGGCCACGTCCTGGGGCGAGGTGACGATGAGCGCCTGGGCCTTGGGGCCGAAAATTTGCAGCACGGACAGGGGCTCGTCGCCGGTGCCCGGGGGGCAGTCCACCACCAGCACGTCGCGCACGCCCCAATCGACCTGCTCGGCCAGTTGGGCGATGACCCCGGCCTTGGCCGGTCCGCGCCAGATGACGGCGTCGTCCTTGCCGGGCAAAAGCAGGCCGATGGACATGACGCCCAGATTCCAGTGCCACTCCACGGGCAGCATGCCGCGCGGCGACATCTCCGGGCGAAAGCCGGTGAGTTTGAGCAGGCGCGGGATGCTCGGGCCGTGGACATCGACGTCGAGCAGGCCCGTGCGCAGGCCGCCCATGGCCAGGCCGGCGGCCAGATTGGCCGAGACCGTGGATTTGCCCACGCCGCCCTTGCCGGACAGGACCACGATGACGGCCGCGACCTGATCCAGGCCGGTGGCCTTGGGCTTCGCGCCGATGGCGTCGTTTAAGTCATGCAGGGAATTGTCGTTCATGGTGCATTATTCTCCGTAGGGATGAAACGGCGTCGCCCCGTTTGGGGTGGTCCCATTCCAGCAGCGTCGCGGACCCAAGGTCGGCGGTGGGCAACAACCAGCAACATGTTTTGGGCGGTCTCTTTCCAGCAGCGTCGCGGACCTGCCTGCCAGCCTTATACTATGGACAGCCCAGGGCCTTGGGCCGGAGCGCCTGTGGATTCCCGGCCGGAATCAGGCTTTTTTCAAGAAGCAGGTCTTGAGCACCAGCCCCTTGACCTTGTCGGCGTTGCACTCAATTTCCGCCGGGTCGTCGGTGAGGCGGATGTTTTTGATCAGCGTCCCGCGTTTAAGCGTCACGGAAGAGCCCTTGACCTTCAAATCCTTGGTGAGCGTGACATTGTCGCCGCTTTTGAGGACGGCGCCGTTGCTGTCCTTTACGATCACGTCGTCCATGCGATGCGTTCTCCGGTTGTTGTTGGCGGGGAAATGCCGGCGTTCGAGGCCGAATTCGTACAAGCTCGCCTGCTTCGGAGCAAGCGTTTTCAGGGTGGCGGCCACGGCATCGGGAGTGAGGAAGGGAGGAGATGTCTCCGGCGGCCGGGAGGGGGTACCCCCCTCCCGGATCCACCCTGATAGGGGTAAAGGAGGGTGCCGCGAGCGGTCGCAGGCTCCTGGGGCATTTCAGACTATGGGAGTGGGGCGAGAGGGCGGCGGGTCTGTTCCAGCTTGGCGGCCCATTGCCGGCAGTCCGAGGCCGGGCGAGGGGAGGGGCGGACGCAGATGCGGCCGGGACCGAAGTCCCGGCCGGAACGCGCGGGGGAGCAGCCCACCGTCCGACGGCCGGTGCGGGCCGGCTGTCGGGCGCGGGAGCGAGGACGGGGATCAGACGGCCGGGGTGCGATCGCGGGCCACATCCTGGGCGAATTCGTCGATCCACCAGATGCGGTCGGCCCGGCATTGCAGGTCGGTGGACACGCCGTTTTTAAAGACCAGCAGCTCGAAACGCTTATTTTTTTCGGTGATGTATTCTATGGCGTCGAGGAGGTCGCTGTCGCCGGAGGAGAGAATGAGCGTGTCGTAGTTCTCGATGTGGGTCAGCGCCAAGGTGGCGAGACCGACGTCCACGCCTTTTTGCTGTTCGCGGCTGAGGCGATGGGTCCGGTCGTGGGAGCAGGTCACGGTGACCTTGCGGCGGCACTGTTCGCAGTAAAGTTCATTGATCTCGCTGGTGCGCAGCTCGTAGAGCTTGGTGATGATCTTCGGTCCCTGAGGCGGAGCCGAGCGCATCCAGTTGTAGAAGGCAACCTGGGAATCAGGAGTCGGGTTGGGAATAGAATTCAGATAATAGGCGCGCCAAATAGGGGTCTCCTCTTCGAGTTTGTTGCGCAACTTGACGTAGTCGATACTATACTCGCGACTATAATACGATTGGCCTCTGTACATATAGCCGGCATCGATGAGCCACAATCTTCGATTGGTCATTGGAACGTCCTTTTTGGGGAATCATTTTTTGGAAATTGTGTCATTTTCACAATTGCTGCGACTCTCTTATACCGAAAAGCCGGCGGCAGGGAAGGGATCGGGATGAAAAATATTCTTCATAAAAAATAGGATTTTACCCCTATTTTTGTCCGGTTTTGGGCGGAAAGGCGCCGGGCGACCGAAGCCGCGCCAGCGGACCCAACGTGCCGTGGCTGACGATCCGCTCTCCGGGAACCAGCCGACGCCCGGCCCGGAATCAATCCGGGGCTGCGCGGGCGAGATGACTTTTCCGGGCTTTTGAGCTAGGTTCTGCCGGAATGAACCCTTTTTAGCGCTGCCGCGCCGAGGTCCCATGCGTTTCATTGCCGCCCTGCTGCTCCTCCTGGCTCTCGCTTCCACCGCTTTCGGCGGGAACCTCGATTTTACCCTGCACAAACTCGAGTCCGGCCGTCCCGGCCCGACCATCCTGGTCATCGGCGGCATCCAGGGCGACGAACCCGGCGGCTTCTCGGCCGCAGCCCTGCTGGTGTCCCACTACAAAATCAAGTCGGGCGCGGTCTGGGTGGTGCCCAACCTCAATTTCCTCTCCATCATCCACAGTTCGCGCGGCGTGTACGGCGACATGAACCGCAAGTTCGCCGATCTCGATCCCAAGGATCCGGAATACGAGGCCGTGCAGAAGATCAAGGCGATCATCCGCGACGGGCAG
>JBKICS010000017.1:0-6523 GCA_046567015.1 Acidobacteriota bacterium
GCATGAGCGGCATCGCCGAGGTGCTCATTAACCTTGGCTACGAGGTCTCGGGCTCCGACCTGGCCATGAGCCAGACCGTGCGCCGCCTGGGGAGCCTTGGCGCGTCCATCGCCATAGGCCATGGCCGGGAAAACCTCGGCAACGCCGACGTGGTGGTCAAATCCACGGCCGTCACCAGCGACAACCCCGAAGTGGCCGTGGCCCGGGAACGCGGGATCCCGGTTATTCCCCGGGCCGAGATGCTGGCCGAGCTCATGCGGCTTCGCACCGGCATCGCCGTGGCCGGCACCCACGGCAAGACCACCACCACCTCGCTTCTGGCCACCATCTTCACCGAGGCCGGCTTCGACCCGACCGTCATCATCGGCGGCCGGCTCAACGCCTACGGAGCCGGGGCGCGTCTGGGCCAGGGCGAATACCTGATCGCCGAGGCCGACGAGTCCGACGGCTCGTTTCTGTGCCTGGCCCCCATCGCCTCGGTGGTCACCAACGTCGACGCCGACCACCTGGACCACTACGACGGCATCGAGGCCATCGACGAGGCCTTTGTCGCCTTTTTAAACGGCATCCCCTTTTACGGCGTCAACGTGGTCTGCCTGGACGATCCCGGCGTGGCCCGTCTTCTGCCGCGCATCAACCGGCCGTTTCTGACCTACGGCTTCAGCGAGAAAGCCCGGCTGCGCGGCCGGATCATCGACACCGGCGCGGTGAGCGTCTTCGAGGTTTTCCTCGACGGCAAGCGCCTGGGCGAAATGCGGCTCAATCACCCCGGCCGCCACAATGTCTTAAACGCCCTGGGGGCCATCGGCGTCTCCCTGGAAGCCGGCATCGAACTGTCGGTCATTGCCGAGGCCCTGGCCAAGTTCGGCGGCGTGGGCCGGCGGTTCGAGCGCAAGGGCGAAGTGGGAGGCGTGGTGGTGGTGGACGACTACGGCCACCATCCGGTCGAGATCAAGGCCACCCTGGCCACGGCCAAGGCCGTCTATCCCGACCGCCGGCTGGTGGTGGCCTTCCAGCCCCACCGGTTTTCGCGCACCAAGGCGCTGTTCGGCGATTTCTGCACCTGCTTCGAGGCTGCTGACCAGCTGCTTTTGACCGAAATTTATCCGGCCTCGGAAGCGCCCATCCCCGGGGTCAGCGGCGAGAGCCTGGCCCAGGGCATCCGGCAGGTGAGCAAGACCCAGGTGACCTATTTTCCGGATTTCGCCGCCCTGGAGGCGGCCTTGCCCGGGGTGTTGCGGCCCGGCGACCTGCTGTTGACCCTGGGGGCCGGGAGCATCTGGCAGGTGGGGACGCGCTACCTGGAGGCCGTGCATGACGCTTGAGGTCTTGCCGGGGCCGGCCCTTGCCTCGCGCACGACCCTTGGGCTCGGCGGGACGGCCCTGGCCGAGGTGGCGCTGAGCGCCCCGGAAGACGCCGAGGGCTTGTCCGGGGTTCTGGAAACCCTGGGCGGCACGCCGCTGGTGCTGGGCGGGGGCAGCAACATCCTGGCCCGCGACGGCGCCTTGCCCCTGACGCTCATCCGGGCGGGGATCAAGGGCGAACCGGTCACCCTGCGCCAGCGTTTCGGCGAGGCCATTCGGGTGCGGGTGGGGGCTGGCGTCAAGCTGCAACGCTTCGTGGCCTGGCTGGCCACCCAGGGGCTTTCCGCCCTGGCCGGGCTGGTCGGCGTGCCCGGCACCGTGGGCGGGGCCGTGGCCGGCAATGCCGGTTCCTACGGCGACGAGATCGCGGCCAGGCTTGCCCGGGTGCGTCTCTGGACGCCTGACCGGGGGCTTGTCTGGCTCGGTCGCGACGAAGTGGATTTCGGTTACCGACGATTTTCGCCGCGCGGCGGGAAAGGACTTTTTGTGGTGCTGGAGGCGGAATTCGACTGCTCGGTGCGCGAACCCATCGCCATCCGCCAGGAGATGATCGCCAACCTGAAAAAGAAGCGGGCCAGCCAGCCCATCAAAGCGGCCACGGCCGGCTGCGTGTTCAAGAACCCGCCCGGGGAAGCGGCCTGGCGATTGTTGGCCGACGCGGGCTTTGCCGGCAAGCGCCTGGGCAACATGGCTTTTTCCGGGTTGCACGCCAATTTTCTGGTCAATCTGGGCGGGGGCACGAGCAAGGAGGCGCTGACGCTGATCGAGTCGGCGCAGGATGTGGTGCGGGAGCGAAGCGGACGCGAACTCGAACTGGAAGTGAGGGTCGTGCCATGAATGTCAGGGCAGGAACGATATCGGGATTCGGAAGCATGGCGACCAGGAAGCGAAACAACGGCTACAGCGGCCCGCGCATCACGGTCAAAAGCCGTGTCGTCAAATCCCGCGGCAACAAGAACCGCAATTCCCGGGGCGGATCGGGCCTGAGCCTGCCAAGCGTCAGCATCGGCGGCGTGGGCAAGATCTTCACCCGGGCCGTGTCCATGGCCTTCATGGGGGCCTTGGTGCTGGCGGTGAGCGTGGGCCTGCTCGCCGGCTACCGCTGGCTGACCACGGTCAATTATTTCGCCCTGCAAAACGCGGAGATCGTCGGCTGCTCGCGCCTCGGTTCCGACCACATCCGCGAAGTGGCCGGCCTGACTCCCGGGGTCAACGTCCTGTCGCTGTCCATGGACCGCATGCGGGCCGAACTCGTCCGGGAGCCATGGGTGGAATCGGTGTCGGTGCGCCGGGTGCTGCCCGGGACGATCCACATCGAAGTACGGGAAAAAGCGCCGTCCTATCTTGTGCAGTATCAGGGAACCCTCTATTACGCCGACGAGGCTGGACGCATCATCGACAAGGTCGAGCCCGGGCAATTCGTCTCCTTGCCCCAGATCGAGGTCGAGGCGGGCATGGAAAAGCACCTGCCCCTTTTGGCCGATCTCAGGCGGGCCGTTTCCGAGCATCAGGTTCCCTTCGATTTCGGCCAGATCGCCTGGTTGCGCCTGAGTTGGGGGCGCGGGCTGGAAATTCGTCTCATGGAGCCCGGTATTGTCTTGTGCCTTGGGTCCCAAAACTGGCATAGGAATCTGTCGCGCATGAACATGGTCTGGACGGACTTGCGTCGGCGCGGCGAGCTTGAGAAAGTCGGGCTCATCACCGCCGAAGGCGACAAGGTCTGGGTGGAAAAACGCAGCGGGGGGGACGCGCCGCAGGGCTAGGGGGGAGTCTGAAAAAGGCAAGCATATTATGTTGTTGCCTTTTTCGTTAAAGGGGAAGGATTTTGCGGCCGCGAGGAAAGGGCCAGGGCAACGGCGGGCCGTCGGGGGACGGCAGGCCAAAAACCCATGGGGCTCGCTATTTTATCGATGAAATTCGTGCGGGAATGACGTAGAACCGCGCGAGGGCGCGGCCAACGCCACGACGGGAAACGTTCAGGGAGCGGATTTGTATGGCCAGGTCGGAACTTATTGTCGGACTCGATATCGGCACCACCAAGATTTGCGTGGTCGTCGGCGAACTCTCGCCCGAGGGCGTGGACGTCGTGGGCATCGGCACCAGCCCCTCCACGGGCCTGCGCAAGGGCGTGGTGGTCAATATCGAGCAGACCGTGCAGTCCATCAAGAAGGCGCTGGAAGAAGCCGAACTCATGGCCGGGTGCGAAATTCGCTCGGTCTATGCCGGCATCGCCGGCAGTCACATCAAGGGCTTCAACAGCCACGGGGTCATCGCCGTCAAGGGCGGCGAGGTCGGCCCCCGGGACATCGAGCGGGTTATCGACGCGGCCAAGGCCGTGGCCATTCCGCTTGACCGGGAGGTCATCCACATCCTGCCCCAGGAATTTATCGTCGACGACCAGCGCGGCATCGCCGACCCGCTCGGCATGGCCGGGGTGCGGCTGGAAGTGCGCGTGCACATCGTCACCGGAGCCGTCACCAGCGCCCAGAACATCATCCGCTCCTGTCACCGGGCGGGCCTGGACGTCTCCGACATCGTGCTCGAATCTCTTGCTTCGTCCAAGGCGGTGCTGACCGGGGAAGAACGCGAAATCGGCGTGGCCCTGGTGGACCTCGGGGGAGGGACCACCGATCTCGCCATTTTCGCCAACGACTCCATCAAGCACACCGCCGTGCTGGCCCTTGGCGGCACCAACCTGACCAACGACATCGCCTTCGGGCTGCGCACGCCCATGGCCTCGGCCGAAAAGATCAAGATCAAGTACGGCTGCGCCCTGGCCGAGATGGTGCCCAAAGACGACGTCATCGAGGTCATGAGCGTGGGCGGACGCGAGCCCCGCCGGCTTTCGCGCCAGGTTCTGGCCGAAATCTGCGAACCGCGCGTGGAGGAGATGCTGGCCCTGGTCGATCAGGAACTGATCCGGTCGGGCATGAAAAACCAGATCGGAGCGGGCGTGGTGCTCACCGGGGGAACCGCGCTCATCGAAGGCATTCAGGAGCTTGGCGAACAAATCTTCAACCTGCCCACGCGCATCGGCTATCCCGACAAGGTCGGGGGCTTAAAAGACGTGGTCAACAGCCCCATGTACGCCACGGCGGTGGGGCTTCTCATGTACGGGGCGGAAAAGGAAGGCGTGGAACAGCGCTTCCGCATCCGGGATGAGAACGTGTTCAACCGCATTCTGGGGAGGATGCGGAAATGGTTCGTGGACGTGAAATAGTCCGCGAGAGGCTTTTTTGGGGGAAAACAGGGAGTTTATGCTAGGGGGAGATCAGATGGAATACTTGGAACTGGATCAGGGCTCCAACGCCCGCATCAAAGTCGTCGGCTGCGGCGGCGGCGGCGGCAACGCCGTTGAGAACATGATCACATCGGCCATGTCCGGCGTCACGTTTATCACCGCCAACACCGATATTCAGGCCTTGCAGCGTTCCCAGGCCGAATATCGCATCCAGCTCGGCGACAAGCTGACCAAGGGCCTGGGCGCCGGCGCCAATCCCGACGTCGGCCGCGACGCCGCGCTCGAGAGCATCGACACCATCCGCGCCGCCATCGGCGACTGCGACATGGTCTTCGTCACCGCCGGCATGGGCGGCGGCACCGGCACCGGAGCCGCCCCGGTCATCGCCCAGGTGGCCAAGGAAGCCGGCGCGCTCACCGTGGCCGTGGTCACCAAACCGTTTTATTTCGAGGGCAAGAAACGCCTGCTCTCAGCTGAAAAGGGCGTGCAGGCCCTGCGGGACGTGGTGGACTCCATCATCACCATCCCCAACGACCGTCTCCTGTCGCTGGCCTCCAAAAAGGCCACCTTCATCGAGATGCTCAAAAAGGCCGACGAGGTTCTCTATTACGCCGTCAAGGGCATCTCCGACCTCATCATGGTTCCGGGCCTCATTAACCTCGACTTTGCCGACGTCAAGGCCGTCATGAGCGAGATGGGACTGGCCATGATGGGCTTCGGCACGGCGCGCGGCGAATCCCGCGCCCGCGAGGCGGCGCTCAAGGCCATCACCAGCCCGCTTCTGGAAGACGTCACCATCGACGGCGCCAAGGGCGTGCTCATGAACATCACCTGCGGCCCGGACCTCACCATCGAGGAAGTCGACGAGGCCGCTTCCACCATCACCGAGGCCGTCCACGAGGACGCCAAGGTCTTCTTCGGCACGGTCTTCGACCCCGACGCCACCGACGAAATGCGCATCACCGTCATCGCCACCGGCATCGAGTCGGCCATGCAGCGCGGCATGCCCGTGCAGCAAAAGCGCGACGAGCAAAAGCCCATGGAAGTGCTCACTTCCATGCCGCGCCAGAAAGCGCCTCTGGCCGCCGCGCCGCTGCAGCACCATGCCCAGCCGCAGCAGCAGCATCAGGGCGGCGGCGCCGTGCAGAGCCCCCGCAGCGTGCGCGTTTTAAACGGCCAGGGCAACGACTACAACATCCCGGCCTATCTGCGCAAAGGCACCAAGAAAGGCGGCCCCGAGGCGGCCCTGTCCCAGCCGATCATCAAGACCCAGCCGGTTGGCGAGGAAGAATTCATCTTCGATGAGGAGGAGTTCGAAATTCCCTCCTTCATCCGCATGCAGGCGGACTAGAAGCGCCGCGCGCGCCGCTCGTCTTGCCGGCCCCCGAAACTCCCCGCCGGGGGGAGCGATGGCAGCTCCCCCCGGCCCCCCACCCGGGGGCAGGGATGTGATTTGAGTCAGACTCCTTTGACCAGGGTCTATTTTGGCCTGGACAGACCGGCTGTTCCCGAGTGGGGCGGCCGTTTGCCCGTGGCCTTGACCATCCCCGGCGACGCCGCCATGGCGCTGTCCGCCCTGGGCTGGCAGGCCGTCTGGCGGCTTCTGGCCGAAAATCCCGCCCTGGCCGTGGAGCGGGTCTACACCCGGTCCGCCACGCCGCCCCGGGCCGAGGATTCCGGCCATTTCCTGGCCGACTTTCCGCTCATCGCCTTTTCGCTGTGCTACGAGGAGGAATACCTCGACGTCGCCGCCGCCCTGATCGCCGCCGACATCCCCCTGGCCCGGGAGGAGCGGCCCGATTTTCCCATCGTCATGGCCGGCGGTCCGCTGGCCTTTTTAAACCCCGCCCCCATTCTGCCGGCGCTCGATCTGCTCTTTGTGGGCGAGGCCGAGGCCGGTTTGGCCGCGGTCGTTGC
>JBKICS010000018.1:0-11976 GCA_046567015.1 Acidobacteriota bacterium
CAGAAGCCGACGCCGCCGTGGTGGAGGCCAGCGCCCTGCTCTTTCACGACATGCCCCTGGCCGTGTACCTGCGGGCGGCCGACGGCTCCTTCCTGGAAGCCAATCAGGCCATGGCCACGCTTTTCGGCTATCCCGGGCCGGCGGAGTTCCTCTCGGCCATGGGGCAAATCCCGGAACAGTTCTATCTCGACCCGGCGGCGCGCGGCGCCATACTCGACGAGCTGGCCGCCTCCGGTTCGGTGGCGGGCCGGCGCTACCAGGCCATCTGCCAGGACGGTTTCGTGCTGTGGATCGAGGAATCGGCCAAACAGACCACTTCAGGCGCGGGCGACGTTTTCTATATCGGTTTTCTGCGCGACGTGACCGAGGAAAAAAGCACGACCTGGGCCCTTTGCGAAGCCGAGGAGAAATACCGCTCCATTTTCGAACGCGCCGTGGAGGGGCTGTTCCAGATGACGCCGGCCGGGCGCTTCATCACGGTCAACGGCGCCCTGGCCCGCATGCTCGGCTACCCCTCCCCCCAGGCCTTGACCGCCCGGGGCGACGACGCCGCCGATATCTTCGCCAACCCCGAGGACCGGCACTTTCTCCAAGCCGCCCTGGCCCAGACCGGCCTGGTCCGGGGACTGGAAACCGAGCTGGTCCGGACCGACGGCCAGCGCCTCTGGGGATCCATTCATGCCCGGGCGGTGCGTGACGCCGACGGCTCGGTCCTGCTCTACGAAGGCTCCATGGAAGACGTCACTGAACGGAGACGCTCCCAGGAAGCCCTGAACCGGACCCTCAAGCGCACCCGGGCGCTGTTTCACCAGACGGTCAGATCCCTGTCCACCACCGTGCGCTTTCGCGATCCCTACACCGCCAGCCACCAGGACAACGTGGCCAGCCTGGCCGCCGCCATGGCCAGGAGCATGGGCCTGCCCGAGGACGCCATCACCGGCATCCGGGTGGCCGGCCAGCTCCACGATATCGGCAAGATCAGCGTGCCCGTGCGCTACCTGTGCAAGCCCGGACGCCTGGTCGGCGTGGAATGGGAGTTCATGAAGCAGCACGCCGCCACGGGCTATGAGATCTTAAAGGACATCGACTTTCCCTGGCCCGTGGCGGAAATCGTGCACTGCCACCACGAACGCCTGGACGGATCGGGCTACCCCCGGGGCCTCGACGGCGCGGCGCTTGGCGTTGCGGCCCGCATTCTGGCCGTGGCCGACGTCCTGGACGCCATGGCCTCCAACCGCCCGTATCGGCCGGCCCTGGGCGTGGCGGCCGCCCTGGCCGAGCTCTCCCGCCACCGGGGCACGGCCTTTGATTCCGATGCCGTGGACGCCGCCCATGCCGTTATCGCGTCCGGGCGTATCCGGTACTGACCCCACGCGGCTGACCCACGCCGGACTGCGGCGCGAGCTCGGAGCCCCGGAACTCCCCGCCCTGCTGGCCGCCGCAAACGGCCCATCTCCTTCCCTGGGAGTTCGCGCCGGCAGGTGATCGGGACTGCTTACGCCATGACCGGCGCTGTTCGTTTCTTGCGATAGGCAGTGTCCTTCAGAGGGGGGGCGACCCCGGATGCATCCAACAAAAAAAGGGAGCGGCCCGAAGACCGCTCCCTTTTGCGCGTTTACGCGGGAAGCTTAGGCGAAAGCCTTTTCGAAAGGCGGCACGACCTGCTTCTTGCGGGACAGCACGCCGTCGAGCCACACGGAGTCGCCCTTGACTTCGACGCCGAAGGCCTTGGTCACGTAGCTCGGATCGTCGGAGACGATCAGCATCTCGGAACCTTCCTTCATGATGTCCGTGAGCAGCAGGAAGACGCTGTGGCGGCCGTCAGCCTTGACCTTCTTGCACTCGGCGAGCAGGTCGGCCTTGACCGGCTCGAGGATGGACAGGTCGACGACTTCGAGCTGGCCGATGCCGATCTTCTTGCCGCCCATGTCGAAATCCTTGTAGTCGCGGAAGACGAGATCCTTGGCCGGGGTGCCGCCGACAGCCGACTTCACCTTGAACATTTCGACGCCAAGGCCCATGGTGTCGGTCACGCCGGCAATCTTGGCCAACGCTTCGACAGCGGCCTTGTCTTCCGGGGTGCAGGTCGGGGACTTGAACATGACGGTGTCGGACAGGATGGCGCACAGCATGATGCCGGCCATGGGCTTGGAAATCTCCACCTTGGCGCAGTCGTACATCATCTTGACCACGGTGCAGGAGCAGCCCACGGGCTTGACCAGGATGTCCAGGGGATTGGGGGTGGTCACGTCGCCGAGCTTGTGGTGATCGTAGATGCCGATCAGTTCGCCCTTGGACAGGTTGTCCAGGCTCTGGGCCAGGTCGGAGTGGTCGACCAGGATGATTTTCTTGTCGGTGGCGTCGGTGACGATCTCGGGAGCAGCCACGCCGAACTTTTCCAGCACGAAGGCGCTTTCGGGGTTCAGCGGACCCTGAGCGGCGGCAATGGCGCCCAGGCTCTTGGACTTGTTCATGAGATCAGCCACGGCAATGGCGGCAGCGACGGAATCGGTATCCGGGTTTTTGTGACCAACCACGTAAACGGACATACTCTTTTCCTCCAGGTGGTTTTTTAAAGACCCTGTCGGGCCGGCGATCGCATTTGAAACTTGTGAATAATATCCCAAAACCCTGCCCTTGCCAAGTCAAATCGCCTGGCCGGGGACGTCTTTTTTCCGGCCGCCGCCCCCTGGCGTCGGGCCGATCCGGCGGGAACGGCTCAGAAAAACCGCCAGGCCACGGCCACGCCCATGCCCCCGGCCAGGGTCAGGTAGGCCGGCCGGTAGCGCAGGGAAAGGACGGCCCCCAGGCTGCCGAGAATCCACAGCTGGCCCCAGGTGGCCTTGGACGAGGAAAGATACGGCCAGACCTTGGGCAGGGCCACGGCGAAAACGCCAATGAGCCCGGCCAGGGCCACGCTGAAGGCCAGCCCCTGGATGAGCGCCATGTTGAGCAGGGCCCGCCGGATGAGCCGCCCGGGCTCGAAAGGGGCGCGCTGGCGCTGGCGGGCGGCGGCATAGCGGGAAAAGACGATATTCTCCACCACGCGCTGGGCTCCTTCCAGGGCTCCGAACAGCCGGGCCAGGATGGAGGTGCCCGCGGCCACGAACAAGGCTTCGGCCGGGGTGGTCAGGGAAAATACGTGCATGAGGGAAAGCCCGGCCAGGGTGGCGGCGGCGGCGTTGGGCGGAATTTGCGTGCCGGCCGGGATGGCGTCGAGCCAGAAGAGTTCGTAGAAGATGCACAGCTTGAGCGTGCCTTCCAGGTCACCCTGGCAGGCGGCCCAGAAACAACCGATAATAAGCGGCCGCTCCAGCAGGGCGAGGTTTACGGCGAAACGGAAGGCCGAGAAAAGGACAAAAAAAAAGCGACGCCAAGAACGTAAAGCAGGATGTCGGCCTGATGGGTCATGGTGTCTCGCTCGCAACAAAACGGTTTGGCTTGCCCGGCCCGGTCCCGGGCTCCCTGGGCCGGCCCCGGCAAAGGCCGCCTGGCCCGGCCGGCGGCAACGCGGCGATCAGGCCGAACGCGGCTGGGCCGGGTCGCCCGGCACGCAACGATAATCCAGGCGCACGCCCTTGTCCCGGAAAAAATCCAGGCAGGATTCGTCCTCCTTGGACAGGGCCACATGGGGACAGACCTGTCGCTTCCCCGGGGCGTAGTGCAGATTGCCGAGATTGAGGTTGGCGAAATCGAAGCCGTGTTCGTAGGCGGCCTGGGCGTCGCGGCAGGATGCGAACAGGATGAGCGCCTCGCCGAAGTCCAGGGGGGCGCGGCTGAAATAGCCGGCCAGCTCGGCCACGGCCAGAAACACGATGTCCACCCCGCCCGGAATGGCCAGGGACATGATCTCCTGGCGCAGCGGATCGGCGGCCAGCTCGTCGTTGACCACCACGATCCGGCGGGCCAGGGTGAACGGCAGCCAGGTCTCGATGATCTGGCCGTGCACCAGGCGGTTGTCGACGCGCACAAAGGCCATGGCTAGCCCTCGGCCACCTTTTTGCGCAGCACCTCGCCGGCCACAACGATCCCCTGGCAGCCGGCCTGCTTGGCTTCCACGGCCAGGGCCTCCAGGGATTTGGTGCGGGATCCGAGGATCTTGATCAGCATGGGCAGGTTGACGCCGGTGAGCACTTCCAGGTGGCCCGTGGCCAGAAGCGACAGGCTCATGTTGGTCGGGGTGCCGCCGAACATGTCGGTAAGAATCAGCACGCCGCCGCCCCGGTCGGTTTCCTTGATGGCGGCCTTGAGCGCCGCCAGGCTCTCGTCCACGGCCTTGGTCAGATCCACGCTCACCGCCTGGCAGAACTCCTGGGGGCCAAGGATGAACTCGGCCGCGGCAATGAGCCGCGACCCGTAGTCGGTGTGGGTGACGACCACCACGCCAACCGGCGCGTCCGTTCGGGGCTGGGCATTCATAATAAGCATCCCGGAGCGCAGGGCCCCATGTTCTGGCCACGGTTGTCGGGCGGCCGCCGCGCCGTCCGGACCGGGTCCGGTCCGGTCGCCGTCCGAAGGACTGTCCGGACCGCGACGTCGTGGATCTCGACAGGGGCGAAGCGAACGCCGGGCCCGGGCCGGCCATGGCCGGCGTCCGAGGCCGGGCGTCCGCTCGCCAGTCGTTCGCCGGCAACGGCCGACGGACAAAAAAAACAGCGCCTCACGACCGGCCGGCCGCCGCGCTCATATCGCGTCCTCGAAAAGAGCACCACGTATTTTCTGGACAACACCCATGAATACTTGCTTATGCAAAAAATACTGTCGCCTATTCGGGACGCCGCGCTAGCCGCGTTCGATATGTCGATGTTCCAGAGAAATATTGTAGCCAGCCTTGGACAAGGTGTCAAAGACGGACTCGGCCACGGCCACCGAACGATGCCGCCCGCCGGTGCAGCCAAAGGCCAGGGTCAGACGGTAGCGGCCTTCCTTGGCGTACAGGGGCAGAAGGTACTTGAGGAATGCGTCGAGGCGCTCGATGAATTCCCGGCCCGGATCCTTGGCCAGCACGTAGTCGCGCACGGCCGCCTCCTTGCCGGTGCGCTCCCGCAACTCCTTTTCAAAATAGGGATTGGGCAGAAAGCGCAGGTCGAAAATCATGTCGGCTTCCGAGGGCGGGCCGTACTTGAAGCCGAAGCTCATGACGTGGACCTTGAGCGTGCCGGCGGTGGGCCGGATGGAGGCCCATTTTTCCTGCAATTTGCGGCGCAGGTCGTGGATGGTGAAGTGGGTGGTGTCGAGCACCATGTCGGCGGCTTCGCGCAGCGGCCGCATGCGCTCGCGCTCTTCCAGCACCGCCTGCTCCAGGCCCCGTTCGGCCGATTCCAGGGGATGGGGGCGGCGGGTGGTGGCGTAGCGGCGAATGATCTCGCCGGTGTCAGCCTCGAAGAAAATAATCTGGGGTGCGATGTCCTTGACCTTGATGCGGGCCAAGGTCTCGCCCCAGTCCGTGTCCAGGTCGGCTTGCCGCACGTCCATGCCGAGCGCCAGGCCCTTGTAGCGCTGGCTGCCCTTCTCGTCGAACAGGTTCATGAGTTTGGGCACGAGACTGACGGGCAGGCCGTCCACGCAGAAAAAGCCCAGGTCTTCAAAGACCCGCAGGCCGGTGCTTTTGCCGGAACCGGACAGGCCGGTCAAAATGACGATGGTGAGATCCCTGGCCGCGTTATCCATGACATGCACTCTCCGGCCCCAGGCTGTAACAGATTCCCCGCGCGTTTGTGTGACGACAAACGCGCGGGGACGTGGTGGCGAAACTATCCTGCTAGGCGGCGGCGGTGAGCACCTGCCACAGAGCGACGTCGTTTTCGGCGGTCAGAAAGGCCCGCCTGAAGGATTCGTCGGACAGCAGCCGGGAGATGTGGGCCAGGATGCGCAAATGCAGGCCCGCCACGTGTTCGGGCGCGAGCACCAGAAAGAAGATGCGGCAGGGTTTGAAATCCAGCGCATCAAAGCTCACGCCCGAAAGGCTTCGTCCGACGACGATGACGATGCGTTCGAGGCTCTCCATCTTGCCGTGGGGAATGGCCACCTCGTCGCCGATGCCCGTGGTGCCCAGGTTCTCCCGGTCAAGCAACACCTGATGGGCGCGCTTGGCGTCGAACTCCGGCCAGTGCGCCTTGATCGGGGCCACCAGTTCCGCCAACACCTCGGACTTGGACTCCGACGCAAGTTCCCCGATGACGAAATCGGGCTGGAGATAGTCCTCTAACCGCATTTAGACGCCCGTTCCAGGATCGATGAGGCCGAAGTCGCCGTTGCGCAGTCGGTAGATGACATTGGGCCGTTCGGTATCGGAGTTGATAAAGACCAGGAACTCGTACTTGAGGGCATCAAGCTGCATGGCGGCTTCTTCCACGGCCATGGGCTTGGGCTCGTACTTGTCGGTTTCGATGATGGTGGGCACCCGGCCGCCGGCGGCATCCTCGCTGATGCTGATGACGTCCATGCGGACCTCGTCCACGGTCTGGCGACGGCGGTCCTTCTGCTTCTCCCGGAACTTCTTGGCCTGGGCCTCGATCTTGTCCAGGATCATGTCGATGGTGGAGTACATGTCCTCGGAGACTTCGTGGGCCGAAATGTGCATGTTGTCGGCCTGGAAGATGACGTCGGCCATCTGCCGGGTCTTTTCCACGGCCAGGTTGACCTGCACTTCCGAGGCGTCGGCGGACGAGGCGTACTTGGCAAGCTTTTCGAAACGCTTGCGGGCGTAGTCTCGCAGATGGTCGGACGGTTCGAAATTCTTGAAATTGAAAGTAATGTTCATGTGGTCCTCCGAAGTGGCGTAGTGAGAGGCCGGGAAGGCCCGGCCCGAAGCATCAGAATACCGCCTTGCGTTTCGACGACGATTCGATTCCCATGGCCGTGCGGTACTTGGCCACGGTGCGTCGGGCGATGTTGATTTGCAGTTCGTCCTTGAGCATGTCGGCGATGGCTTCGTCGCTGATGGGCTTCTTGGCGTTCTCGCCGGAAATGATCCGCTTGATCATGGCCTTGACCGATTCGGACCCCACCGTGGTGCCGTCGTCGAGCTCCAGGGAACTGTTGAAGAAGAACTTGAGCTCGAAGATGCCGTGGGGGGTGGCCACGTACTTGTTGGAGGTGATGCGGCTGACCGTGGATTCGTGCATGCTGATGTCGTCGGCCACGTCCTTTAAAATGAGCGGGCGAAGCCGGGTGACGCCGTCCTCGAAAAACCCCCGCTGGAATTTGACGATGCTCTCGAGCACCTTGTACAGGGTCCGCTGGCGCTGATACAGGCTTTTCATCAGCCACATGGCCGAGCGCATCTTGTCTTGCAGGTAGTCCTTGTCCTTGTCGCTCTTGGGGTTGACGTTTTCCGCGTAGGAGGTGTTGAGCCCCAGGCGCGGCATGCCTTCCTCGTTGAGCAGGATGACGAAATCGTCGCCGTATTTGTAGACGAAGGCGTCGGGACTGACGTAGATCGGGTCGCTCGAGCCATAGCTGGCCCCGGGCATGGGATCAAGGGTCTGGATCAACTCCAGGTACTCCTTGAGCTTTTCCATGGTCAGATGAAATTTTTTGCAAAGCGGCTTGTAGCGCTTCTTTTCCAGGTCTTCCAGGTGCTCGCGCACCAGTTCGATGAGGATGGGGTCTTCATACCCGCACACCTCGATCTGGATCATCAGGCATTCGCTGGGGGTGCGGGCGGCCACGCCAACCGGGTCGAAGCGCTGCAGGCGGTGGAGCACGGCCTCGACCATGGCCGGCTCGGCCTTGGCCATCTGGGCCAGCTCCTCAACCGAAGCCCGCAGATAGCCCGAGGAATTGAGGCTGCCGACGATGGTCTCGCCGATTTCCACTTCCTTCGCGGTGAAGTTGGACAGGTGCATCTGCCAGCCCAGATGCCCGTCCAGGGACGGCTTGGAGGCAAGGCGAGCGTCAAAGGCCATGCCCTCTTCGGGAATCTCGGAGTCGCGGGTCTGGGACTGGCGGCCGGTGCTGGCGAAATCGCCGAGATAGTCGTCCCATTCGGCGTTTTTGAGCAGCTCCTTTTCCATGTTGGCGTCGCTGGAGTCGCCGGTGGGTCCCAGGTTCTCCTCGGCCATGACGCGCTCGGGCTGCCGGTCGTCCTCGGACGTTTCCTCCAGAAGCGGATTTTCCAACAACTCCTGCTGCACGCTCTCCAGCAGTTCCAGCCGGGAGAGCTGCAGGAGTTTGATGGCTTGTTGCAGCTGGGGGGTCATCACCAGCTGCTGGGAAAGCTTGAGCTGCTGTCGCAGTTCCAGGGCCATGTCTTACCGCCGTGCGCGAGCGTCGTTTGCGTCTGAGTGTTGCGTCCGGACGCGGGATGCGGCCCACGGCCACCCCGCCCAACAAAAACCATGCCACAATTGAAGCCCCGTGGCAATCGGTCGAAACGACCCTAGCCCAGGAACCACTGGTAGGCGGCTTCGAGCCTCCCCTTCGCGGCCAGGATGAAGCGTATCGCCTCGCGCACCGCGCCTTGCCCGCCGCCCCGCCGGGCCACCCACAAAGCCAGATCGAGGATCTCCGGCTGGGCGTCGGCCACGGCCATGGGCAGTCCGACCAGTTCCATGGGGCCGGCGTCCACCCAGTCGTCGCCGAGGTAGGCCGCCTGCCCCGGGGTCAGGCCGTGGCGGGCCAGGATGCCCTCCACCACGGCCACCTTGCGCAGATGGCCGGGATGGTACTCGTCGATGCCAAGCTCGGCCATGCGGGCGGCCACGGCCGGGCTGTCCAGGCCGCTGACTACGGCCACGGCCAGTCCCGCCGCCTGGGCCGCCTTGATGCCCAGGCCGTCGTGGACGTGAAACCGCTTGGCGATGCCGCCGGAGGCGTCGACAACGATGCCGCCGTCGGTCAGCACCCCGTCCACGTCCAGGATCAGGATTGCGACTTCCCGGGCCCGGCTGGCGGCCAGGCTTGCATCCACAGGCATGGGACTCCTCCCTTGGCGCATTGCCCTACCCCGGCCGCAGCCGCTTGCCGCGCCAAGGCTATCGTACCTGAAAAATCCCGACAGGACCAGAAGTTAGGAAACCGTCCCCGCGAATCGCGGCGCAGCCGCCCTCCCCGGCCGCCGCGGCGACCGGCAAAAGGCCGACATCCGGGAGCAGGCACTCCCTCCCGGACGTCGGCGTACGGTTCGGCTGGGGTTATTTGCGCTATCCCTTGCGCCGCTTGGCCGCGGCCACGAATTCGCGGAACAGCGGATGGGGGCGCATGGGGCTGCTCTTGAATTCCGGATGGAACTGGCAGCCCAGAAACCACGGATGGTCGGGCAGTTCCACGATTTCCACCAGTTCGCCGTCGGGCGACAGGCCGCTTAGGACCAGTCCGCCCTCTTCGAAGGCGGCGGCATAGGCCTTGTTGAACTCGTAGCGGTGGCGGTGGCGTTCGGAGATCTCGCCGGCCCCATAGGCCGCAGCGGCCTTTGTTTCCGGAGCGATCACGCAGGGATAGGCTCCCAGACGCATGGTGCCGCCCTTGTCGCTGCTGGGATCGCGGTGCTCGATGGTCTGGGTGCGGAAGTCGTACCATTCCCGCATGAGATAGATGACCGGATGCGGCGTGGTCAGGTCGAACTCCTCGGAGTTGGCCCCGGCCAGCCCCAACACGTTGCGGGCGTATTCGATGACCGCGCACTGCATGCCCAGGCAAATGCCGAAAAACGGCACGCCCTTGGTTCGGGCGTATTCGATGGCCGCGATCTTGCCCTCGACCCCGCGCGAACCGAAGCCGCCCGGCACCAGGATGCCGTCGATGCCGGCCAGGGTGGCGGCCACATTGTCCCGGGTCACCTCTTCGGAGTTGACGTACACGAAATTGACCGACACCCGGGAATGGATGCCGCCGTGGACCAGGGACTCGTGCAGGCTCTTGTAGGCTTCCTTGAGGTCCACGTACTTGCCGACGATGGCGATGGACACCGAGCCGGACGGATGTTCCAGGCGGTGCATGAGGTCGTGCCAGGCTTCGAGGCCGGCGTTCTTCGCCGGCAGGCGCAGCAGGATGGCGATTTTCTGGTCCACGCCCTCGGCGTACAGGCGCAGCGGCAGCTCGTAGATGCTCTTGACGTCCACGGCCGTGAACACGGCGTCGGCGTCCACGTCGCAAAAAAGCGCGATCTTCTGCTTGATGTCCTTGGCCAGATCCACTTCGCTGCGGCAGATGATGATGTCGGGCTGGATGCCGATGGAGCGCAGTTCCTTGACGCTGTGCTGGGTGGGCTTGGTTTTGACCTCGCCGGCCATGCGCAGATACGGCACCAGGGTCAAGTGGATGTACAGGGCGTTTTCCTTGCCCAGTTCCATGCGCAGCTGGCGGATGGCCTCCAGAAAGGGCTGGCCCTCGATGTCGCCGACGGTGCCGCCGATCTCGATGATGGCCACGTCCTCGTCCCGGGCCACGCCAAGGATCGAGCGCTTGATCTCGTCGGTGATGTGGGGGATCACCTGGACGGTGCCGCCCAGGTAGTCGCCCCGGCGCTCTTTCTCGATGACGCTGAAATAGATGCGACCGGAGGTGAAATTGTTGTTCTGGCTCATGGGAACGCCGAGAAAGCGTTCGTAATGGCCCAGGTCCAGGTCGGTTTCGGCCCCGTCGTCGGTTACGTACACCTCGCCGTGCTGGAACGGATTCATGGTGCCGGGATCGACGTTGATGTAGGGATCGAGTTTCTGGATGGTGACCTTGAGTCCCCGGGCTTGGAGCAACGCGCCGATGGAGGCGGCGGCGAGGCCCTTGCCCAGAGAGGACAGCACCCCTCCTGTCACGAAAATAAACTTGGTCTTCATGGTTGATGCCGTCCTTGTTGTGCTGCGGGACCGCGCCGGCGCCCCCGGCGGTCCGCGACGCCCGGACCGCGCCCAAGACGCGGCCACGGTTGACGCGGCCGGGGCGGCCCCGTATGTTCCGCTGCGCAAACTAAGCCTTCATCCGCAATTTTTCAAGGAACCCTTTGGGAGGATTTCCCCATATGCCCCAGGTGCGCACCCTCGTGATCACCGGCTTCGGCACCAACTGCGAGGTGGAATCGGCCCATGCCGCCCGCATGGCCGGCTCAGACGTCACGGATATCGTGTTTTTTTCCGACATCGTCGCCGGCCGGACGCGAATCGACGCCTACAATTTTCTCGTCTTCCCCGGCGGATTTCTCGACGGCGACGATCTCGGCGCGGCCCAAGCCGCCGCAGTGCGCTGGAAGCATGCCGCGACAGCCGCCGGCGAACCGCTGCTCGACCAATTGCGGGCCTTTTTCGACGCCGGAGGCCTCATCCTCGGCATCTGCAACGGCTTTCAGCTGCTGGTCAAGCTCGGCCTGCTCCCGGCCCTGGGCGGCGCCTATTTCTCCCGCCAGGTGAGCCTGGCCAACAACGACTCGGCCCGATTCGAGGACCGCTGGGTGACGCTGGCCGCCAATGCCGCGAGCCCCTGCATCTTCACCAAGGGGATCACGCGCCTCGATCTGCCTGTGCGCCACGGCGAGGGCAAGCTCGTGCCCATGGAGCCGGCCGTCCTCGACGAACTGCTGGCCAGCGGGGCCGTGGCCCTGCAATACGCCGACCCGGCCACCGGGGCCGTCACCTTGGAGTATCCGCAAAACCCCAACGGCTCGCCCCACGCCATCGCCGGGCTCACCGACCCCACCGGCCGCATCCTCGGGCTCATGCCCCATCCCGAGGCCTTCAACCACCCGACCAACCACCCCGGCTACACCCGGGGCGAGCGCCCGACGCTCGGCACGGTGCTTTTCGAAAACGCCGTGGCCCATCTGCGCGCCTCGGCGTAAAGAGAAAAACTGCCTCCGGCGGCCGGGGGGGGATAATCCCCCCCGGACCCCCTTGACGTGAGCAGTTTTAAAGGGTTTTGGCGCTGGACGGCACGCTGGTCGGCCTCGAACCGGGACAGCCGGAGCGGGCGCTTAACGCCGTTGCTTCGGCCGCCGGAGGACGATCCCCCGCCCCCCCGCGCCGGCTGACAATCCCGCGCCCC
>JBKICS010000019.1:0-4648 GCA_046567015.1 Acidobacteriota bacterium
GCCCGCCCCGGGAGACTGGGGCGGGCCGCTTGGCATTTGTTCTGGCGGCTGCGGCCGGCCGTCGGGCGCTTTCGGCCGTAGCCGCCTGGGGTGCGTTTGTCGCCAACCGGGGCGGACGCGCTTGGCGTTGGTGCGGGGCAGGGGGGCGGCCGGGGCGGGGCCGACCGGTCAGGGAGCGGCGCGCTTGCCCAGGATCGGCAGACAGCCCAGGCGGGTCATGACGGACAGGGCGTCGGGGCTGGCCAGGGATTTGAGAAACCGCTCGGCGGCCGGGGGCAGCGGCGGCTTGTAGGCCAGGGCAAAGGGAATGGTCAGGGGGTAGGTCCCCTGGCCGACGTGCTCCGGGGTGGGGTTCACGCCGTTAAACGCCAGGGGGACCAGTTTGGTGGCGGTTATGGCCGCCAGGGAAAAATAGCCGATGGCCCCGGGGTGTTCGGCGGTCATGGCCACGGCGTCGGGGGTGGTGAAGGCGGTGGCCTGGCCGCGACAGCCGTCGGCCTCGAAGCCGGGAATGGCCGCATTGAGCAGCGCCCGGCTCGTTTCCGGGATCTCCCGGCAGACCCGGGCGATGGGCAGATCCGGGCCGCCGAGCTCGGACCAGTTGTTGATTTTGCCGGAATAAATGGCCAACGCCTGGTCCGCGGTCAGGCCGGAAACACCGGTCACCGACGGATTGACGGCGAAGACCACCGGCGACTTGGCAAAGACCACCTCGACAAGGCCGGCCGCGATCTCCTCTTCCCGCAACGGCCGGGCCGTGCGGGCAAAGACGGTCTTGCCGGCAAGCAGGGCCCGCAGCCCCCCGGTCGAGCCCACGGAGTCCGGCACCTCCACCCGGACGTCCGGGTTGTCCCGCATGAAGCGTTGGGCCAGGATATGCAACAGCTCCTGGCTGTCGCCGGTGCCGACGACGGTGACGACCGTCTCGGCCACCTCGGCCACCTCGGCCGCCTGGGCCGGCCAGGGCAAGGCCAGCAGCCCGAGAAGAATCAGGAAGATGGTGCGGATGGCCAGGCGGCCACGTGAAGCTGCGCGCATGGGATTCTCCTGATCACGACCGGCCTGGCCGGGGGCTAAGGGCGGCGCAAATCGTTGCCAGCAGCCACCAGACGACGGCCGTGGCGGCTGCGGTGAAGGCAATGATGCGCGCCCGCTCGACCGGGATGTCGGCCAGGGCTTGGGCGTGGCGGGCCTCGATGGCGGCGACGTCGAAACGCGGGCCGAACCGGGCCGCGAAATCGGCCACCAGCCGGTTGTAGGGGCCGTCGCAGTCGTCGCCAACGGCCACGGGCCAGGGGAGAAACGACTTGTCCAGGGCATTGGCCGTCAAAAGGGCCAGGCGATAGCGCTGCTCCGAGAGCCGCGCCGGGGTGGGCCAGTCTCTGGCGGCGGCCGCCGTGGCGGCAAGCAGCCACAGCAGCCCGAGAATCCGGCCCATCCGTACGATGCGTCGTCCTTTGGTCATCGTCTCCGTCTTCTGCTCTTACGCTTGGGCGCGGCCTCGGCCGACGGGGCCTGCCGCCTTCGACGAGGGTGAGGTCCACGGCCAGCCGGCCGAGGTCCACGCCCGTCAGTTCCACCTCCACCGGCTGGCCGAGGCGGAATCGCCGGCCCGTGCGCTCGCCGAGCAGCTCGTGGCGCTCGGGGATGAACTGGTAATAGTCGTCGGACAGGCTGGATAAGCGCACCATGCCCTCGGCCATGACTTCCTTGAGTTCCACCCAGAAGCCGAAATCGGCGATGGAGCCGATGACGCCGGTGAAGCCCCGGCCCACCTTGTCGGAGAGAAACAGCACCGTGACGCGCTTTAATATTTCGCGCTCGGCCTCCATGGCCACCCGCTCGCGGCGGCTGATGTGCTCGGCCACCTTGGGGAGCTTGGACACGAGCTTTTGCGAGGCCGGTTTGCCGGCGATGGCGGTCTTCATGGAGCGGTGGACCACCAGGTCGGCGTAGCGGCGAATGGGCGAGGTGAAGTGGCAGTAGCAGGTGGAGGCCAGCCCGAAGTGCCCGTCGTTTTTCGGGGAATAGGAGGCCTGCATCATGGTGCGCAGGGCCATGCGGCTGACCAGAAAGTCGATGTCCGAGCCGGCCGCGTCGTTAAGCACGGCGGCCAGGTCGCCGGGGCCGGGGGTGGCCGGCAATTTCGTCGCCATGTCGGTGGTGGACAGCAGCTTGAAAAACGCCTCCAGCTTGGCCGGGTCCGGCTCGGGGTGGACGCGGTAGAGCACCGGGGCCTCGCGTTCGGTGAGGAAGCGGGCCACGGCCTCGTTGGCCGCGATCATGAATTCCTCGACGATCTGGTGGCCGAAATGCCGGGATTTGGGCCGGATGTCCTCGGCCTCGCCCTGGAGATTGAACAGGATCTCCGGCTCGGGCAGGTCGAAGTCGAGGTTGCCCCGGGCGGCGCGCACGGCGTTGATGGCCCGGGCCAGGGTCTCGGCCGTTTCCAGCATGGGCAGCACCGCGCCGACATTGGCCCGCTCGGCCTCCTCCTTGAGGATAACCGCGCGGTTGACCTGGGAATAGGTCAACCGGGCCTTGCTCTCGATGACGGCGGTGTAGAAATCCGTGCGGCCGGGCACGCCCTTGGCCGTGAAATCGATCTCGGCCACCATGGCCAGACGCGGCACATGGGGGTTTAAGCTGCAAAGTCCGTTGGAGATGCGCTCGGGCAGCATGGGCTCCACGGACTGGGGGAAGTAGTAGGAGTTGCCGCGCTCAAGGGCTTCCTTGTCCAGCGCGCTGCCCTCGGGCACGTAATGGGACACGTCGGCGATGGCCACCCACAGGGTATAGGCCGGGCCGCGCTTTTTCACGTAGATGGCGTCGTCGAAGTCCCGGGCCTTGACCCCGTCGATGGTGACGAAGTCGAGGTGGCGCAGATCCTTGCGGCCCTCGAAATCGGCTTCGCCCGGCCTATCCGGCAGGGCTTCGGCCTCACGCAGCACCTTGGGCGGGAAGGGGCCGGGGATGGAGTGGTTGAGCTTGACAAGGCGTTCCTGCACGGACACGTCGCCCTGGGCCCCGAGCAGTTCCAGGCCTCGGCCGGAATAGAGCTTGTATTCGAGCTTTTCGTCGATCTCGACGTTGATGATGTCCTCGACCTGGGGCGTGGGGTCGCCCTGGGCGGCCGGCAGGTAGTCCACCATGAAGCTCATGGTGTGCCTGGGGTCGGTGGGGCGGCACAGGAACAGGTCCGGGGTCATGCATTTGACCACCCGGCAGGGCAGGGTGGAGACGCCCCGTTCGATGACCCGGGCCACGCGGCCCTCGTGGTTTTTATCCTTGCGTTCCCGGGTGACGGCGGCCACGACCCGGTCGCCGTGCCAGGCGTCGCCGATGTCCTTGGGATGGATGAAGATGTCCTTGCGGCGTTTGTCCTCGGGCAGCACGTAGCCCACGCCCGAGCGGCTGATCTCCAGCACGCCCGTGACCAGGCGCATGCTTTCGACGAGGCCGAAGCCCCGGCGGACCCGGATGATCTTGCCGGCTTCCTGGAGCTCGTCCAGGATGGCGAGCAGTTCGTGCATCTTGGCGCGCGGGACGCCGAGCTGGCGCAACACGTCTTTTTCGGCCAGCGGTTTGCCGCTGTCGCGGAACACCCGCACCACGGTGGCGGCATCGATGCCGGTGCCCGGGGCTTTCTTGGGGCGGGACTTCTTGGCTTCGGCAGTGGTCTCGGTATCCGTACCCGGTCCGGTCTTGGTCCGGGATCTTCTCTTTTTGGCTGTCATGAATCCTCCAGCGCAACGCGCTTCCCATGCTGTACCCCTGTGACGGCCGCCGCACAAGCCCGGCGGCCCATTGCCGCCGTATTTGGAGCATGCTACCCGGACAATTGTTCGCCAAGGGAGGTGGTATGGACCAGTTTGCCTGTCGCGTGTTCGGGGAGATCCGCTATCCCGAGGACTATTCCTTCGAGCGGGTGGCGGCCATCGAGGCCGAGGTGGGGCCGACCTTGGAAGAGGCGTTGGTTTCGCTTGGCGTGTCGCGGCTGGAAGTCGCGCCCGGGCCGGAGTCGCTGCGCTTCGAGGTGTATTGCGACGCCTGTTCGCCCGATGAGGGCGGGGCGGTGTGCGAGGCGCTCGTAGCGCTCGCCGGCGACGGCCCGCTGGGGCGGGTGCTCATCGTGCGTGCCGCCGACGAACCCATGACGGTGTTCTATTTCTGCGGCGAGAATTTGGACGAGGTGACGGTGGAGCAGCCGGGCTGTCGCATTGCCGAAGGGGAGGAATGACTGGAAATGGGGAAGCCTCCGGCGGCCGGGGATGGAGAGGGAAGAAAAGGCGGAAGAAGCCTCCGGCGGCCGGGGGCCTGAGGCCCCCGGACCCCCCGACTGGAAGAAGGGGTTAAAGGGGGCTTGGCGTGGGGTGGCTATTCGGTCGGCTGGGAGCCGGGGCCCGGATTTCTGATTTTTTCTTGCTTTAGTGAAATGATCGCGTCGCGTCATTCGGCCGCGCCGAGCCAGCCCGGCAGGTGGTGGCGCGCCGACGACAGCCGCGCGTCGAGCTCCCGGCAGCTCGGCACATGGCGCTCCAGAAGAGCCCAGAAGCGGCTGGAATGGTTGAGCTCCACCGTGTGGCACAGCTCGTGGTAGAGCACCAGCCGGCACAGCTCCCAGGGCAAAAAGGCCAGGGTGAAATTG
>JBKICS010000020.1:0-3520 GCA_046567015.1 Acidobacteriota bacterium
CCGTGGATGGCCGGACGGCGGGAATCACCGATCAGATCCTCCCGGAAGGGAATAAACAACCTGACCCGGCCCTCGACGATTTCCGAGACCCTGATGCCAAGCATCTTTTGAAATGGCAGGCCGTTTTCGATCAGATCGGCCAGCACCTTGAAATCCATGGCGTTCCCCCACTCGTTTTCGGGCATCCTGCTCCAACTCACGGCCCAGGGCAACCCCGGCCCCGCCCCAGATCCTGCCGGTTCGCCGGCCCACGGCCCAATACCTGACGCCGAAACCGCCGCGCCCCTCCCGGCCCGCAATGCCGCCACCGACGCCATGCGTCCATGAAGAAGCACGACAACAATCGGTGCACCGGGTGCGCTACGTCGTCTTGCGCGCCGCGCCATTCCCCCGTCATCTGACATTTCCAAGCTGTAATATTTGACAAGACCTCTGCACTGCCCGGATAAACCATGCTTTTTTGGCTGCAACGTCGGGCGCATCTGGCGGCTGTCGTCCAAATGACACAGAGGCCGGCTACCCGGTTTCGCTTGGGCTGCAGGCCCGCCGGACCACGTCGCGGCGGATGGGGCCGGATTTTGGGAAACGAGGAGTCAGCAATGCCAACCGACGACCGTGACGCCCCGGCAATCGGGAGCCAGGCCGCCTCGACCGGCCAGGAGGCGCGAGGGCCGCTTGGGCCAAACGAGGAATTCGCGCAGCAAGTCGAACATTTCGCCCAGAAGGCTCACATCCTGGCCGTCCTGGCCGGCAAGCGCAAGATCGCCCCCCTTGATCTCTACAAGCATCTCGAGGCGCTCTGGGGGCAGCTCTCCGATCTGGCCCGGGGCCTGACCGAACCGGCGGCCGAGGCCCGGCCGGCCAGGCTCGGCCTTTCCGGAGAGGAAGCCCGGCAACGCCTGGCGCGCTTTGGCCCCAACCAGACGGTCCAGGAAAAGCGCATCACCTTCCGGGGCCGGCTCCTGGAGGCTGTCCGCAACCCTCTCGTCCTCTTGCTCCTGGTGCTCGGGGTGGTGGCCTACGCCACCGACGACCTGCGCTCGGCCGTGGTCATCCTGTCCATGGCCGTCATCGGCGTGTCGCTCAAGGTCGTCCAGGAGTCCAAGGCGGACACCGCCGCCGCCCAGCTCAAGGCCCTGGTCCACACCACGGCCACGGTGCTGCGCGACGGCGTCCCGCAGGAGATCGCCCTGGCCGAGGTGGTGCCTGGAGACGTCATCAAGTTGTCCGCTGGCGACATGATTCCGGCCGACGTGCAGGTGATCAAGGCCAAGGATCTCCACGTGAACCAGGCCACGCTGACCGGCGAGGCCCTGCCCGTGGAAAAGACCGCCGGCCCCGAGACCGTCGGCGAGCGGGGCATGAGCCTGGACAATCCCAGCCTGTGCTTCATGGGCACCAACGTCGAATCCGGGTCGGGCCTGGCCCGGGTCATGGCCACCGGGGCCAAGACCTATTTCGGCGGCATCGCCGCGAAGCTTTCGGCAAAGCGCATCGAGACGGATTTCGACAAGGGCATCAAGAAATTCACCCTGCTCATGCTGCGCTTCATGCTGTTCATGGTGCCCTTTGTCTTCGTGGTCAACGGCGTCTTCAAGAACAACTGGAGCGAGGCCTTCATGTTCGCCCTGGCCGTGGCCGTGGGGCTCACCCCGGAGATGCTGCCCATGGTGGTGACGGTGTGCCTGTCCAAGGGCGCGCTGGCCATGTCGCGGCAAAAGGTCATCGTCAAGCGGCTGGAGTCCATCCAGAACTTCGGGGCAATAAACGTCCTTTGCACCGACAAGACCGGCACCCTGACCCAGGACAAGATCATCCTGCAACTGCACCTCAACGTGCGGGGCGAGGAGGACGACAGCGTCCTGGAATACGCCTGCGTCAACAGCCTGTTCCAGACGGGGCTCAAAAGCGCCATCGACGACGCGATCATCGACGACGCCAAGCGCCACGAGATCAACACCGCGCGCTACGTCAAGATCGATGAGATTCCCTTCGACTTCAAGCGCCGGCGCATGAGCGTGGTGGTGCGCGACACCGAGACAGGCAAGGCGCTGCTCATCTGCAAGGGTGCGGCCGAGGAGGTCTTCGACCACAGCGACCGCTACCAGAAAGACGCGGCGCAAAAGCCCCTGGAAGGCAAGCATCTGGCCAAGCGGCAGCGGCTCGTCACGGAACTCAACGAAGACGGCTTCCGGGTGGTGGGCCTGGCCTTCAAGGAGGTCGATCCGGCCCGGACGGAATTTTCCGTGGCCGACGAGGGCGAGCTGATCTTCCTGGGCTACCTCGGTTTTCTCGACCCGCCCAAGGAGACGGCGGCCGAAGCCCTGGAGATCATGGCCGGCCTTGGCATCACGACCAAGATCCTCACCGGCGACAACCCCATCATCACCGCCAACATCTGCCGGCAGGTGGGGCTTAACGACGGCGGCCACATCGTCTCCGGCGAGGAGATCGCGGCCATGGCCGACGAGGAGCTCGCCCAGGCGGTCGAACGCTTCCACGTCTTCGCCAAGCTCGACCCCATGCAAAAGGAACGCATCGTGTCCGCCTTGCGCCACAACGGCCATGTCGTGGGCTTCATGGGCGACGGCATCAACGACGCTCCGGCTCTCAAGGCCGCCGACGTCGGCATCTCCGTGGACAGCGCCGTGGACGTGGCCAAGGAGTCGGCCGACATCATCCTGCTGGAAAAAAACCTGCTCGTGCTGGAGCGGGGCGTTGTGGAAGGCCGCAAGGTCTTTTGCAACATCACCAAGTACATCCGCATGGGGGCCAGCTCGAACTTCGGCAACATGTTCAGCGTGCTCGGAGCCAGTGCCTTCCTGCCGTTTCTGCCCATGCTGCCCATCCAGATCCTGGTCAACAACCTGCTCTACGACTTCTCCCAGACGGCCATGCCCACCGACAACGTGGACGAGGACTTCCTCAAGCGGCCCCGGCGCTGGCGCATCGACGACATCAAGCGCTACATCCTCTGGCTTGGCCCGGTCAGCTCGCTGTTCGACTATGCCACATTTTTCGTCCTGCTCTTCGCCTTCCAGGCCTGGGACAAGCCCGCCCTGTTCCAGACCGGCTGGTTCATCGAATCGCTGCTTTCCCAGACGCTCATCGTCCACGTCATCCGCACCGACAGGATTCCCTTTCTCCAGAGCCGGGCCAGCCTGCCCCTGACCCTGACCACCATCGGCATCTGCTGCCTGGGCGTATGGTTCCCCTTCTCGCCGCTGGCTCCCTCGCTTGGCCTGGTGGCGCTGCCGCCCGCCTACTGGCTGTTCCTCGGTCCCATCGTGCTGGGCTATCTGTGCCTGACCCAGATTCTCAAGACCTGGCTGGTCCGCAAGATCGAGTCCGGCGAAACGGCGCAGCCGGCCGCCGCCTGAGCGGGGCCGGCTGCGCCGGGTAAACGGAGAAAGGGCCGCACGGCCCTTCCAGATCAGGCAGGCCGGGGGATCATCCCCCGGCCACCGCAGCCACAATGATTCCCGTCAAGCTGTTGTATCCTGCTGTCCGCGTCGCAATT
>JBKICS010000021.1:0-13217 GCA_046567015.1 Acidobacteriota bacterium
CTTGACGCGCTTTGCGCCCATGACCGCGCCGACGCCGCCGCGGCCGGCGCAGCGCCAGCGTTCGTTGGCGATCATGGCCAGCCGGCACAGGTTTTCCCCGGCCGGACCGATGACCACCACGCCCACGCGCTTGGCGTCCTCGCGCGGCAGGACGAAGCGCGCCCTGGCCGCCTCGTCGGCGGCGTAGGCGTCAAGGCCCGCCAGTTCGCTCGCGTCGTGAAAGGTGCAGCCGTCGGGGTGGATGGTAAGCCCGGTGAGCGCGTCCGCCGCGCCGGTGAGGATGACCGCGTCGAAGCCGGCGGCGTCCACGGCCTGCGGGGTGCGGCCGCCGGAATAGGATTCGGTGTAAAACCCGGTTTGGGGCGATTTGGTGAACACGCCGTAGCGGCTGGCCCCCCAGGCCGCGCCGCCGCACAGGGGGCCGGTTGCGAAGATGAGGTTGTTTTCCGGGGCCAGGGCATCGACCCCGGCCGGGTTGCGATCGAGCAGCAGGCGCGTGGCCAGGCCCTTGCCGCCAAGGTAGGCGTCGAGGTGGGCCGGGTCGGTCGCTTCGATGGCGAAGCTGCGCCGCGTAAGGTCGACGGTCAGGATGCGTCCGTAAAAGCCGTGCATGGCTTTCCCTTTTTATATGCCGAGATAGGCGGATTTGACGTGGGGGTTTTCGAGCAGTTCCTTGGCCGGTCCGGACATGGCCACCCGGCCGTGCTCCAGGACGTAGCCCCGGTCGGACAGGCGCAGGGAGTGGTTGACGTCCTGTTCGACGAGCAGCACCGTGGTGCCGGTGTCGGCGATCTTGCGCAGGGTGTCGAAGATGGACTTGACCAGGATGGGCGCCAGGCCAAGCGACGGCTCGTCGAGCATGAGCAAGCCCGGCAGGGCCATGAGGCCCCGGCCGATGGCCACCATCTGCTGCTCGCCACCGGAGAGCGTCATGGCGAGCTGGGTCTGGCGTTCCAGCAGGCGCGGCAACAGTTCGTAGACCTGATGCAGGGTCTTGTGGCGATCCTTGTAGGCCCGGGTGTTGAACGCCCCGATGTCCAGGTTCTCGGCCACGGTCATGAGCGAAAAGAGCCGCCGGCCCTCGGGCACGTGGATGATGCCGCGGTCGACGATTTTTTCCGGGGGCAGGGACTGCACGGCCTCGCCCCGGAACCGGATGACGCCCGAGGTCGGGGGAACCAGGCCGGAAATGGCCTTGAGCAGGGTGGATTTGCCGGCTCCGTTGCCGCCGATGATGCTGACGACCTCGCCTTCGGCAACGATCAGCGACAGGTCGTTTATGATCTGGACGTCGCCGTAGGCGACGTTGATGTTTTCCACGCTAAGCAGCGTCATACTCGCCTCCCAGATAGGCCTTGATGACGTTTTCGTCCTTGGTGACGGCTTCGGGCGAGCCCTCGGCGATCTTTTGACCGAACTGGATGACCACCACCCGGTCGGACAGGGCCATGACCGCCCGCATGATGTGCTCGATGACAAAGACGGTCACGCCCCGGTCGCGCAGCCCCCGGATGATGCCGATCATGTCGTCGACCTCGGTGGGACGCAGGCCGGCCATGACTTCGTCGAGGAGCAGCAGCTCGGGATCGGTGGCCAGGGCCTTGGCGATCTCCAGGCGCTTGCGGTCGGCGATGGTCAGGTTGCCGGCCAGCATGTCGCGCATGTGGTCGAGCTGGAGCGTGGAGAGCACTTCCTCGGCTTTCTCCCGGGCCTTCTCGGTGGAGTTGGTGCGCAGAAACGCCCCGACCATGACGTTGTAGAGCACGGTCTTGCTGGCGAAGGGCTTGACGATCTGGAAGGTGCGGGCCAGTCCCAGCCGGCACAGATCCCAGGGCTTTTGGCCCTGGATGGTGGTGCCGTTGAACCGGATCGTGCCTTCGGACGGGGCGAAAACCCCGGCCACGAGGTTGAATACCGTGGATTTGCCTGCGCCGTTTGGGCCAATAAGCGCCAGGATCTCGCCCCTGGCGATATGCAGATCCAGGGAGCTGACAGCGGTTAAGCCCCCGAAGTGCTTGGTGAGGTTGGAAACTTCCAGGATGTTGCTCATTTCGCGTCTCCCTGGACGGTGATTTTGCGCGCCAGCCGGTCGTAGATGGCGGCCAGCGGCGCGGTGAGTCCCTTGGGCAGGTAGAGCATGACCAGGATGAGGATGAGCCCGAAGATGACCAGATGCAGGCCGGGCAGCATGTCGCTCAAATAGATGCGGGTGAATTCGTTGAGCGGCCGCAGGAGCAAGGCGCCGATGACCGGGCCGGCAATGGTGCCGCGTCCGCCGATCAGCGCGATAAAGGCGATCTCGAAGGAGAGGTCCAGGCCCATGAGGCCCTTGGGATAGAAGTACAGCATGAGCTGGGCGTAGAACGTGCCGGCCAGGGCCGTTAAAAAGCAGGACATGGCCATGGCGAAGAGCTTGTAGTTGGCCACGTTGATGCCAAGGGCCGCCGCCGCTTCGGGTTCTTCGCCGCCGGCGGCCAGATAGTAGCCGACCTTGGAGCGGGAAATGAACCAGGTAAACGCCAGGACCAGGATGAGGAGAATCAGGATGATGTAGTAGTAGGGCAGCTTGGACATGAACTGGTAGTTCCAGAACGACGGATCCTTCAGCGGTATGAGCAGGCCCCGGGGACCGTTGATGTTCAGGGGACCAATTTTGTCGATGTTTTCCACCATGACCCGGATGCCTTCGGCGAAGGCGATGGTGCACAGGCAGAAGTACGCCCCGCGCATGCGGAAGGTGGGCAGGCCGATGATCATGCCGATGATGGCGGCGAGCGCGCCGCCGGCCAGCATGCCGATCCAGGGCGAGACGCCGTATTGCAGCGTCAGGATGGAGGAGGTGTAGGCGCCGATGCCGACGAAGACCGAATGGCCGAGCGGCAGCACGCCGGCGAAACCGCCGACCAGGTTCCAGGACGTGGTCAGGTAGGCATAGAAAAAGAGCAGGATAAGAATTTGCAGATAGGTGGGGGAAGTCACCACCAGGGGCAGCCCAAAGGCGACCAGGGCGGCCAACACAAGGAGCGTACGGTCGAGTTGTTTTCGGCTCACAGCGCGTCTCCTACCAGTCCTGTTTGTGGCCGAAGAAGCCCGATGGTTTGACAAAGAGAATAATCAAGAAAATGGCGTAGATGATTGCTTCCGTCCAGGTCGAGGCCATGAACTGGGAGAAGACGGATTCGATCAGGCCGATGACCAGGCCGCCGAGCAGCGCGCCGGGAATGCTGCCCAGGCCGCCGAGCACCACGATGATAAACGCCCGGATGTCGAAGACCACGCCAACCGACGGGTAGACGTAGTAGAAGGGGATCAGCACGCAGCCGGCGATGCCGGCGATGGCCGTGCCGAGGCCAAAGGCGATGTTGTAGACGCGGTACTGGTCGATGCCCATGAGGTTGGCCGCCTCGCGGTCGAGGCTGGTGGCGCGAAGCGCCTTTCCGGTCTTGGTCTTGCGCATGAAAATGGCAAGGCCGACGGCCGTGAGGACGGCCACGACAAAACCGGAAAATTTGGGGATCGAGATGATGAACTGGCCAAGGGCGAAAGATTTGTTGGAAATGGCGGTGCGAACGGTCCGGTATTCGGCGCCGAAGAGCATCAGCGCCAGGTTGTCGAGGACGTACCAGACGCCGGTGGTGACGATGATGACCGTCAGCGGCTCGCGGACCTGCCCTTCGGCCTTGAACACGGGTTTGATGACCACGTCCTGCAGATAGTAGCCGAAAACGAACAGGACGGGCGGAACAATGACAAGGGCCAGATACGGGTGGATGCCCGTGAGTCGAATCAGCCAATAGGCGCTGAACATGCCGACCATGAGCAGCGAGCCGTGGGCGAAGTTGACGACCTTCATCACTCCGAAGATCAGAGTGAGTCCCAGGGCCGTCAGCCCGTACATGGCTCCCATCATGGTGCCGTTAAGCGCCGCCTGAATCACCGCGGTCATGAAGCCTCTCCGGACGTTTGGCCCCGGATCGGCGAGGGCCGATCCGGGGCGTTGGTGCCATGAATGCTATTTGTTGGCCGGGAAGACCGGGGTGTAACCGGCGCGACGGGCGGATTTCGGCCACACGGTGACGCGCTCGGGCTTGCCGTCCACCTTGGCCACCTGGACGATGACGATGCCGGCGTTCTTGTTCTGGCCGGTCTCGTCGAACTGGACGCCGTCGTAGGAGACGATCATGCCCGGTCCGGTGGTCAGGTTGGTGGAGGCCAGGGCGTCGCGGATCTTGGCCGGATCGGTGGAGGCGGCGCGCTCCAGGGCGTCGGCGATGACGTACATGGCGACGTAGGCGTCGACGGACTCGCCGGTCAGGTCGTAGCCGTACTTCTTCTTGAACTTCTCGTTGGCGGGCTTGGCCAGGGGCTTGTTGACGTCGGTGTTCCACTCGACTTCGTCGAAAATGCCGAGGGCATTGGTGTCGGTGTTCTCCAGGAACTTGGGATCGGCATGGCCGCCGCCGCTGGCCAGGACGACCTTGGGCTTGACCTGCATTTCAGCCATGGTGTTGGTTAAAAGGATGGCGTCGGCCGCGTTGGAGACCAGCATGACGACGTCGGGGTTGGCCGACTTGAGCTTGGTCACGACCGGGGTCAGGTCGGTGGCGGTGGAGGGATAGGGCTCGTCGAGCACGATCTCGTAGCCGTCCTTCTTGGCCAGTTCGCGCCATTTCTCGGCGAAGCCGGTGCCCCAGTCGCCGTTCTCGAACAGGAAGGCGATGGTTTTGAGCTTCACGCCGGTCTCTTCCTGCATGTCTTTCAGGAAGCGGAATTGGTCGCGCACCCACCAGGAGTCCTTGGCGGCGATGCGGAAGACGTTTTTGAAGCCGCGTTCGGTGATGGTGTCGCGCACGGCGACCGGCACCACGAAGGGGATGCCGTAGCGCTCGGCCACCTGGGTGGCCGGGTAGGTGACGGCGGAGTTCCAGCAGCCGGTCATGAGGTTGACCTTCTCGGTGTTGATCAGGCGCTCGGTCTCGGTGACGCCGACGGTGGGGTCGGACTTGCTGTCGGCGTAGATGAGCTCCAGCTTGGCGCCGCCCAGGGACTTGATGCCGCCGGCGGCGTTGATCTCTTCCACGGCCATTTCCCGGGCCTGCTTGCCCTGGACGCCGACCGAGGCCGAGGGGCCGGAGAGCGGCTCGACGTTGCCGATTTTCACGGTTTTGTCAGCGGCCAGGGCCGGGACGGCGCACAGGGCGGCGGACAGGGCCACGCCCATGCAGCCGGCCAGCAGCGAGGTAAAAGAACCGTTTTTCATGCCTACACCCCTTTGAATCGGTTGTCGGTTGCCAGTGTCGGATCGCGTTGCCAGCCTATTTGCCGAGGGTCTTGGACACCTCGCGGATGCCTTCTTCCATGATGTCGAGGCCGCGTTCGAGCTGGTCGCGGGTGATCACCAGCGGCATGAGCACCCGGATGCAGTTGCCGAAGTTGCCGCAGGAGAGCACGAGCAGGCCGTTGTCCTGGCAGAACTTGGCCACGCCCTTGGCCGCTTCCGGGCACGGGGTCTTGGCGGCGCGGTCGGAGACGAACTCCAGGGCGCGCATGGCCCCAAGGCCGCGTTCGTCGCCGATCAGTTCGAATTGCTTCTTGAAGGCGGCAAAGCGGCGCTTGACCGCGTTGCCCAGGCGTTCGGCCTTGGCCAGCAGGTTGTCCTGCTCGAAGATGTCCATGACGGCCAGACCGGCGCGGCAGGCCAGCGGGTTGCCGCCGTAGGTGCCGCCGATGCCGCCCGGAGGCACGGAATCCATGATCTCGGCCTTGCCGACCACGCCGGCCAGCGGCAGGCCGCCGCCCATGGACTTGGCCACGCACATGAGGTCGGGGGCAACGCCGAAGTGCTCCATGGCAAAGAGCTTGGAGGTGCGGCCGAAGCCGGACTGGATCTCGTCGGCCACGAACACGATGCCGAACTCGTCACAAATGGCGCGGATTTTCTCGAAGAATTCCTTGGGCGGAACCACGAAGCCGCCTTCGCCCTGGACCGGTTCGGCCACGATGCAGGCGATGTTTTCCGCGGCGGCGGTGCCGATGAAAAATTCCCGCAACTTGTCGGCGCAGGCCACGCCGCACTTGGGATAGGTCAGTCCCAGGGGGCAGCGGTAGCAGTAGGCGTAGTGGGGGAACTGGTAGACTTCCGGGGCCATGGGGCCGAAGCCGAACTTGTAGGGCTTGACCTTGCTGGTCATGGACATGGCGAGCAGGGTGCGGCCGTGGAAGGCGTTTTTCATGGCCACGACGCCGTTTCGGCCGGTGTGGCAGCGGGCGATCTTGACGGCGTTTTCCACGGCTTCGGAGCCGCTGTTGACGAACATGGCCTTCTTGTCGAAATCCCCGGGAGCGGCGTCGGAGAGGCGTTTGGCCAGCATGACGTAGGGTTCGTACATGGTGACCATGGAGCAGGTGTGGAGGTAGCGTCCGGCCTGATCCTTGACGGCGGCCACGACCTTGGGATGGCAGTGCCCGACGTTGAGCACGCCGATGCCGCCGACGAAATCGATGAACTCGCGTCCGGTGACGTCGCGCAGCAAAGCGCCCTTGGCGGATTCGACGAAAAAGGGCGTGGCGTTGGGATGTCCCTTGGGGACATAACGGTCGCGCAGTGCCTGCAGTTCTTGCGCCTTGTCGGTGGTATTCACGGATCATCCTCGAATTTTTCGGTTGGGTGGCGACAGTGCCTCGTACCAAAATGCACATGATCGACAATTAGGTTTTTGAGCAAGATCCGGGCCTTCTTTTAAAATATAATTATATCAAAATGTTATCAAATACATCTGCTCTTTGGTAAATTTTGTTGAATCATATATGAATCAGCAAAATTGTAAATATAATGTAATATCAATATATTAATCTTGAATCGATGCTGAATCAAAGCGGTTCAGCGTGATTCGTCCAGGGGATTCGTCGAAAAACCGCCTTGGCGACCCAAACGGGAAAACGGGGTAAATGCTGTAATAGTGAATTATTTAACAATAATACGTCAAAAAAGTGAAAACCGTAGCAACTCGGAAACCCGGGCGCTACGGTCCATGCCGCGTATGACCGATGCAGGAGTGAATCAGGCCCGGGTCAGGCCATACCGCTTGAGCTTGCGCACCACCGTGGCCTGGCTCACGCCCAGATGGGCCGCCATTTCCCGGGTGGTGCGGCACACCGCCATGGCCTCGCGCAGCCGGCGGATGCTGGCCTGCTCCGTGGACTGGGCCAGGGGGCGGGGGCCGGGAGCCGGGGCGTCGAGCAGGCCTTCTCCGGCCAGGGCCTCGCTGATGGCTTCGGTCAGGTCGTCGTCGTCGCTCATGACAAAAGCTTTCTGGATGATGCTGACCAGTTCGCGGACATTGCCCGGAAAATCGTAGGACTCGAGCTGGCGCATGGCCCGGGCCGAGAGGCGCTTGGCCTTGCCGTGGCGGAGGTTTTGCTGGGCCAGATAGAATTCGGCCAGGCCGAAGATGTCCTCGCGCCGCTCGCGCAGGGGCACGATGCGCACCACGAAGGTGTTGAGGCGATAATAGAGGTCCTTACGGAACTGGCGGCGTTCCACCAGCCCTTCCAGGTCGCAGTTGGTGGCCGCCGCCACCCGGCATTCGACGATGCGCGGATCGGACCCGCCAAGACGCCGGATTTCGTGGTCGTCGAGGTATTTGAGCAGCTTGGCCTGGACGGAGAGCGGGATGTCGCCCACCTCGTCGAGAAAGAGCGTCCCACCCATGGCCAGTTCAATGAGCCCCGCCTTGCCGCCTTCCCGCGCGCCGGTAAAGGCCCCCTTCTCGTAGCCGAACAGTTCCGCCTCGAAGAGGTTCTCCGGCACGGCCGGGCAATTGATCTGGATAAAGGGCTTTTGCGACCTTGGGCTCACCTGGTGCAGGAACTTGGCGAGCAGGCCCTTGCCGGTGCCGGATTCGCCGAGAAGCAGCACCCGGGAAGCGTCCATCTGGGCGAGCTTTAACAGCGTGCGCAGGGTGCGCTGCATCTGCGGGCTCTGGGCCACGATGTCTTTTTGCGACAACTCGAAAAGCGACAGTTCGGCCAGCTCGCTGCGGTAGCGCTCCTCCACCTTGCGGGCGTTTTGCAGGCCTTGGCGGAGGTTTTGCAGCTCGGTCACGTCGCGCTCGTTGACCACCACCAGGGCCACGTCGCCGGCTTCGTCCAGGACCGGCGTGGCCGTGACGAGGAGCTGCTTGCCGGTCCTGGTGATGTGCTGGATCATGCTCGACTGGCGTCTGGTCTCCAGCACGTCCAGGGTGGCCGAGCGGTCCACCATGCCTTCGGACACGATCAGGGCCACGTTTTTTCCGATGTACTCGGCGGCGGCCAGGGAATTGAGGCGTTCGGAGGCGGCGTTGATGTCGATGATGGTGCCCTGGCCGTCGCAGATCCAGATGCCGTCGGACACGGAGTCGAGGATGGAGCGCAGGCGACCTTCCATGACCGGATGGTCCTCGCCGGCGCAGGGGCGGCAGATGGCCGTGGCCCCGACCACACGGCCCAGGCGGCTTATGGGGAAGGCGGTCAGGATGACGGTGGTGTCCCCGACTTCGAGGCGGTCGTAAAGCGGAGCGTTGTCCCGAAGGCAGCGAGCCAGCGCCTGCCAGAGACTGGGCAGGACTAGGGGCAGGGCCGCGCCGGGAATGGCCACTTCCGGGCCGAAAAGCGTCAAGGCGGCGGGATTGGCCGTGGTCACCCGGCCGTCGGCGTCCACGGCCAGCACCGGCCGGGGCAGCGAACCGAGGATGTCGGAAGCGGCAAAGGGGGCGGGCATGGCGCGGTGCGGTACTCCATCGGCGTGCTGCGGGTGGTCCGCCAACGTCGGCGGTTGGGTTCACATGGCACGAAAAACCAATCCGGCGCAACGTTCGATTGGGGCATGATCGGCAGTTACCGGCAGGTTGCCGCCCGGCCCAAGGCCCGCCGCAAGGCGTCGGCCAGATGCTCGCTTACGCTAAAAAGCGCCTCCTCCCCACCCAGGGCGAAGCGCTGGTTCACCTCCAGCTCCACGCCGAGGTAACGCTCGCCGAAGCGGCGGCGCAAGGCCGTGGCCAGCCCGTCGGAGACGCCCTTGTACGGATAGTTGCGCCGCAGGATGAGATCAGCGTCCAGACAGGCCAGCTCCCGCAGCCAGCGCCGGCAAAAGGCCTTTTCCGCCGCCCGCCCGGGATCGTAGAGAAACCCCACGTCGCAGTGCCGGGTCACGCCGCGAAGTCGCGGGGTGAAACTGTGGCTGGCGATGTGGAGCACGGTTTTTCCCGCCGCCAGCCCGGCGGCGACCTGTTCGGTCACGGCCTGGCGGTGGGGGTGGTAATATCGGTCCAGGATGGCGGCCTTTTCTCGGCGTGGCAGCCCCTTGGTCGCCTCGGAAAAAAGCCCGGGATGCCCGACCGAGCGGTTGAGGTCCACGAGCATGCGGCTGGTCGTCGCGAAAAACAGCGGGGCGTCGACGGCCCGGGCCAGGACCCGGGCCGTGGCCAGCGCGCCGAGGTCGTGCCCCCGGTGGCTGGCCAAGGCATCGCGCCAGTCGGCGAATAGGGGGGCATAGTCCCCGGGCACGGCGTTGCCGCCGTGCTCACAGGTAATAAGGAGCGCCCAGGATGCCGACATTGAACGGCTCGTTGGCAAGCAGGCAGTCGGCCAGCTTGGCGTAGACCTTCTTGATGCTGCGGGGGCGGTAGTCGCCGTCCACGGCGGCCAGGATGCGTCGGGCCAGGCTCGACTGGTCCACCAGCACGCCCAGAGGCCGTTCCCAGTCCGGGTCGAAATCCATGGTCGGCAGGGCGCTTAAGGCCAGCCGCCGCCAGATGACCCTGGCCGGGATGAACGAGGGGGCATAAACGCCAAACAGATGGGCGTATTCCTCGGGAACCTTGGTGCGCCCGGCGTCACGGACGGTCTTGCCCAGGATGTCGGCCAGCTCGCGCGTGCCCCAGGATTTTTGCTCCTCGTAGGTGGACCAGCGCTCTTCCACCAAACCTTTCAGCGCCGCCACAACCACGGCGGCCAGGGCGAAGTCGGCGGAGGGACACTCCTGGGTGTCGAGCACCCGGATTTCGATGGTGGAGCGGTCAAAGCGCGGGATGGCTCCCCGGGCGTTTAAAAAGTCGCCGTGGAGCAGGCCCTTGGGGTCCAGCGGCGCGATGTCGCGGTACAGCGGCGCAAGAATGCGGTCGTGGTATTCGCCGGTGGAAAAGACCGCTTCCGGAATGACCGCGCCCATGACCGAGGGCACCCGGTCGGCGTTGTGGGCGTAATGCTCCATGCGGGCGTCGAGGAAGCCGGTGGGCCGGCCGTCGAGAATGGGGGTGGAGGCGGCCAGGGCCGGCATGATGGGCAGAAGCACCCGGATGGCGGCGTGCAGGCGGCCGAACTCGTCGTCGCCCTTAAAGGGCAGATTCAGGTGCATGCTTTGCAAATTGGCCCAGCCATGGCCCTTGCAATTGAAGATGTTGTCGTAGGTCCGGTAGAGCTCGCCGTATTCATGGGGCCACAGCACCGTCTCGGTAAAGGGGTCCATGAGGGGATGGGCGCCAGTCGGCAGGAGCCGCGCCCCCAAGGGGGCGAGCAAGGCGTCGGCCTTGTCCACGCTCTGGGCAAAGGCGGCGGACAGGCCCTTGAGGGTCTTGGCCGGCTTGGTCACCTTCATTTCCAGGACGTGGGCCACCAGTTCGTTGGACCAGGTGACCGGCCCCATGACGGCGTCGCCCGCCCCTTCACGGCCGGCGGCGGCCGCGAGCAGGGCATCGGCCACGGGTTTGACGGCAAGCGTCTCCCGATCCACGATCATGTATTCGATCTCTATTCCGAAGGCGGAAAAGAGCGGTCTGGCCTTGATCATATGTTGAGGCTCCCGGTTTTACGGCGTTCGATGCGTTTGAGAAAGACTTCCGCCACCCGCAGATAGAGTTCGTCCTGCAAGACTTCGTCCTCGAAGCCGGCATCGATGTTGGGATTGTCGTTGACCTCGATGACGTAGACCTTGTCCCCAACCTGTTTGAGGTCGACGCCATAGAGCCCGTCGCCGATGGCCGAGGCGGCCTTGAGTGCCGCGGCCACCACCTTCTTGGGGACAAGCCCCACGGGCAGCGTCTCCACCCGGCCGTAGATGTCCTTGCCGGACTTGCCCTTGCGCAGGATCTGCCAATGGCCGGCGGCCATGTAGTACTTGCAGGCGAAAAGCGGCCGCCTGTCCAGGACGCCGATGCGCCAGTCGTAGTCCGAAGGCAGGTATTCCTGGGCGATGACCAGATCGGACTTGGCCAGCAACCGCCTGGCCTCCTTTATAAGCGCGTCGGATTCGCGCACCAGCACCACCCCCTGGGAAAAGGCGCTGTCGGGCTGCTTGAGCACGCAGGGCAGGGCCAGTTCCTCCAGGATGTGGTCGATGTTCTTGCAGTGGGCGATGACCGTGCGCGGGGCCGGGATCTTGTGGCGGGCCAGCACCTCGGCCAGATAGACCTTGTTGGAGCAGCGCAGAATGGATTCCGGGTCGTCGATGACCACCAGCCCCTCGGCCGCCGCCTTGCGGGCCATGCGGTAGGTGTGGTGGTCGACATTGGTGGTTTCGCGGATAAACAGCGCATCGAACTCGCTTAACCGGTTGGAATCCTCCCGGGTGATGAGTTCCACGCCAAGCCCCAGGGTCTCGGCCGCCTTGGTGAAGCGCTTGATGGCCCGGGCGTCGGAAGGCGGGCGCTGCTCCTCGGGGTCGCACAGGATGGCCAGGTCGTAGCGGCTGACCGTGCGCTTGGGGATGCTGACCTTCTTGCCGGTGAAGTAGTCCGTGGACACGGCCTCGGCGAAGTCGCGCTCTTCCTCGGGGATGTCGCGCACGGCAAGCGGCGACACGTTTTGCAGTTGCCAGCCGTTTTGAAAGGAGACGTCGGCCCGCAAAAACGGGGCCGGGAAGAGCTTGAAGAGCCGCGAGGCCAACTGCTCCAGACCCTTTTCCGGCGTTTTGCCGAAATAGACCGAAAAACTCGTTTTCTCGGGAGCATGGTCGGCCAGGGCCCGGGCCATGAGTTCGGACAGTTCCTCGGAGGCCAATCGGATGATGCCGACCGACTTCATGTCCTGGATGGCGGTGATGGAGGGCAGGGGCTTGTGCCCCCTGGCCTCGGCCAGAAGCGAGACGTAGTAGCCCATGGACTGGTAGCGGTAGGACTTGCAGATATTGATGATCTTCACCCCGCGCAGGGTGGTGAAGGCTTCGTCGGCGAGATAGCTGCGGGCGGCGACGGATTCGACGCCGGAAAACACCAGGGAACAGTCCTCGGGGTTTTCAATGACCACCAGAACAGACACGCTTAGAGGCTCCTTTGCCGGTCGACCGACCGGCCTTTCTTTTGCGGGGACAGGACAAGCAGGTTGGCGTCGCAGGTCACGATGCCAAGCATCACTGCGCACACCAGATGGTTGAGGGTGACCTCGTAGTACTGGCTGCGGCTGATGGGATTGGGCAGCAGCGGATCGGCGATATGGGTGGTGCGGCTCACGGTGTCGTAGCCGTTTATGACCACGAAGTGGCCCGACGGGCGGCCGCGGAGATCGTCGAACACCGTTTTCCCGGCCTCGTCGCGCTCCCGGGGGGTGCGGTAGAGGTAGGTGGCGGACAGGCCGGCCAGGATGGGCCGGTCGCGTTTGAGGATGTTGCGGATCAGCCCGGCGGTGAGATCCTCGAAACGAATCTCGCCGCCCCGGACCAGAAAGGCCTGGTAGGCGGCGGTGGCCTGCCCCAGGCGCGGCTCGGCCTTGTGGCGCAGCTGCTCGGCCAGCTTGCCGGCGAGGTCGATTTCGGGATTGTGAAACCAGGTGACGTCGAAGACGGTCAGGTCGAAGGAGTACAGTTTCGCCCGGTAGCCCCGGTCCAGGGCGTGGCAGCCGAGATAGGCGGCCAGGGTGCCGCCGCCGGGCAGGGTGGTCACCCCGGATATGACCGAATCCAAGGGCACGGCGTCGCCGTAGTAGCCGTAGACGGCGTGCAGGCAGGTCGGCCCGCAGGTGGCGTCGTCGGGCTGGGCCAGGATGGAGAGGGCAAGCTTGGATTCCACGAAAGTGGCGATTAGCACGGCCCGGTGCGGCTGACCATGGCCGTGTTTGGCATGTTTTCAGTTTTGTAAGGAAATCGTGGCCGTTGCGTCAATTTGCAACCGGGGGCCACAGGGATTTTCCGGGCGTAGGCAAGCCGGAGACGACGTTGGGCGGCCCGGGCAAGCTTATTCGAGACG